>NZ_JBFUHO010000007.1:0-203943 GCF_056402355.1 Variovorax sp. P4_B11 | reverse complement strand
CCAGGTCTTCGTGCGGCCGCTGGCCACTTCGAGCATCAGCCGGAACAGCTCCCAGCCGATGTCTTCGATGCTTGCCTCGCCGTCGGCGATGCGGCCGGCGTTGACGTCCATCAGGTCGTGCCAGCGGCGCGCCAGGTCGCTGCGGGTGGCGACCTTGATCACCGGCACCTCGGCCAGGCCGTAGGGCGTGCCGCGCCCGGTGGTGAAGACATGCAGGTTCATGCCGGCGGCCAGCTGCAGCGTGCCGCAGATGAAGTCGCTGGCCGGCGTGGCGGCATAGAGCAGCCCCTTCTGGCGGGCCTTCTCGCCCGGCGCGACCACGCCCGAGATCGGCGCGCTGCCGCTCTTGACGATCGAGCCCATCGCCTTCTCGACGATGTTCGACAGGCCGCCCTTCTTGTTGCCGGGCGTGGTGTTGGCGCTGCGGTCCACGCGCCCGCGGTCGAGGTAGGCGTCGTACCAGGCCATCTCGCGGATCATGGCCTCGGCCACCTCCGGCGTGCTGGCACGCGCGGTGAGCTGGTCGATGCCGTCGCGCACTTCGGTGACTTCCGAGAACATCACGGTGGCGCCGGCGCGCACCAGCAGATCGGTGCAGAAGCCGACCGCCGGGTTGGCGGTGACGCCCGAGAAGGCGTCGCTGCCGCCGCACTGCACGCCGACCACCAGCTCGCTGGCGGGCACGGTCTCGCGCCGACGGGCATCGAGGCGCTCGAGGTGCTCCTCGGCCTGGCGCAGGATCGCGTCGACCATCGACATGAAGCCGACGTGCGCATCGTCCTGCAGGCAGACCACGTCGAGCTTGGCCTCGGCGCTGTCGCCGACGTCGGCCACGTTGCGCTCGTCCACCAGCGGGATGGTGCCGGGCGGCATCAGGCGCTCGGGCTGCAGCTTCTCGCAGCCCAGGCTGACCACCATGACCTCGCCGCCGAAGTTCGGATTGAGGCTGATGTTGCGCAGCGTGCGGATCGGGATGACGGCGTCGGGGGCGTCGATCGCAACGCCGCAGCCGTAGCCGTGTTCGAGCGCCACGACGTCGTCGACGTTCGGGTACCTGGGCAGCAGCTCGGCCTTGATGCGCCGGACCGCGAACGCGGTCACGCCGGCCACGCACTGCACGGTCTGGGTGATGGCCAGGATGTTGCGGGTGCCGACCGAGCCGTCCGGGTTGCGGTAGCCCTCGAAGCTGTAGCCCGCGAGCGGCGGCAGCGCGGGCGGCTTCACGGTGGCGATCGGCAGGCCTGCGAGCGCGCGCGCGGCGGGCATCTTCAAGAGCCGCTCGTGGACCCAGCTGCCGGCCGGGATGTCCTTGAGCGCATAGCCGATTGCCACGTCGTAGCGGCGCACCTCTGCGCCTTCGGGGATGTCGACCAGCGCCACCTTGTGGGCTTGCGGCACCTTCTCGCGCAGCGTGAGGCCCGAGGGGAACACCGTGCCGGCCGCCAGCCCGCCGTCGTTGGCCACGATCGCGACGTTGTCGTTCGCGTGCATGCGGATGGTCAGCGGCGCGTGTGTGAGGGATTCAGCCATGGGGGGTACTTCGACCTTTCGCATTCAGGTGCGGTCAGGCTCGCTTGCCGACCTCGGTTTCTTCGCGCGTCCAGCCCTTGACCCGGTCGCTCAGGCTCAGCCCGAGGCCCGGGCGGGTCGGCACGAGCATGCGGCCATTCCTGATCTCGAGGCGTTCGTTGAACAGGGGTTCGAGCCAGTCGAAGTGCTCGACCCAGGGCTCGGTCGCGTAGACCGCGCCGAGATGGACGTGCAGTTCCATCGCAAAGTGCGGGCCGAGGCTGAGGCCGGCGTGCTCCGCCAGGCCGGCAACCTTCAGGAACGGTGTGATCCCGCCCACGCGCGGCGCATCGGGCATCAGGTAGTCGGCGGCGCGGTGACGAATGAGTTCTCCGTGCTCCGCCGCGCTGGTCAGCATCTCGCCGGTGGCGATCGGCGTATCGAACTGGGCCGCCAGCGCCGCGTGACCATCGAAGTCGTAGGCATCGAGCGGCTCTTCGATCCACACAAGGTTGTACTGTTCGAAGATGCGGCACATGCGCTGGGCCGTCGGCCGATCCCATTGCTGATTGGCGTCGACCATCAGCGGCATGTCGTCGCCGAGGTGCTTGCGCACCGCCTCCACCCGCCGGATGTCCAGCGCGCGGTCGGGTTGGCCGACCTTGAGCTTGATGCCGCCAATGCCGCGTTCGCGCGAGGCCGCGGCGTTCACCAGCAGCTGGTCGAGCGGCGTGTGCAGGAAACCGCCGGAGGTGTTGTAGCACTGCACCGAATCGCGTTGCGAGCCGAGCAGCTTCGACAGCGAGAGGCCGGCGCGCCTGGCCTTCAGGTCGTAGAGCGCGACATCGAAGGCGCCGATCGCCTGCACGGCCATGCCGCTGCGGCCGACCGATGCGCCGGCCCAGCAAAGCTGGGTCCAGAGCCTCGAGATGTCGCTCGGGTCTTCGCCGATCAGCGCCGGCGCAATTTCCTTCGCATGCGCGAACTGGCCCGGGCCACCGGCTCGCTTCGAGTAGCTGAAGCCCAGTCCCCGGTGGCCGTCCTTCGTCTCGATCTCGGCGAACAGCATCGCAATTTCCGTCATCGGCTTCTGGCGGCCGGTCAGGACCTTGGCGTCGCTGATGGGGTTGGCGAGCGGCAGGTAGCACGACGAGATGCGAACCCAGGTGATGCTGTCACTGGCGGAGGAAGGAGAGGAGGTGGTCATGACGGGATTGCTTTCAATGGGTCCGGAGCTGCCGCTGCGGTCGCGGCGCTGCCTGCTCAGTCGATCGTGATCTTTCCGGTCTCGATCACGTTCTTCCAGCGTGCGTATTCCTTCTGCTGGAACTCGGCGAACTGGGCCGGGGAATTGGCGACCATCTCGAATCCGATCGAGGTGAACTGGTCCTTGACCTTCGGGTCGTTGAGTGCTTCGACGAAGGCCGCATGGGCCTTGTCCCGCACCGCGGGGGACAGCCCCTTGGGGGCGACGATGGCCTGCCATGAGGCCACCTCGACGTTCTTGACCCCCGCCTCGGCCAGCGTCGGCACGTCGGGCAGCACGGGCGAGCGCTTCGGGCTGGTGACGGCCAGCGCGCGCATCTTTCCGCCCTTGATGTATTGCGCGACCGAGTTGATGTTCTGGAACGACGCATCGACCTGACCCCCCATGAGGTCGGTGTGGGCCGGCGAGCCCCCTTTGTAGGGGACATGGATGCCCTGGGTGCCGGTCTGCTGCCAGAAGAGTTCGGCAGTCAGGTGGTCGCTGGAGCCGTTGCCGGCCGACGCGAAGGTCATCTTGCCGGGATTCGCCTTTTCGTAGGCAATCACGTCGGCCACGCTCTTGTGCGGCGAATTCGCAGGCACCACCAGCACGTTCGGCGATGCGACCGCCACGGTGATCAGGTCGAAATCCTTCAGCGCGTCGTACTGCAGGCCCTTGACCAGGTGCGGCACGATGACCAGCGGACCGAGCGAGGTCACGAGAAAGGTTGCGCCGTCGGGCGCCGCGCGCTTGACGAAGGTGGCGCCGATGGTGCCCGTGGCCCCCGCCTTGTTGTCGACGAGAAAGGACTGCTTGAACTTGTCGGTGAGCCGCGGAGCGATGGCGCGCGCCACCTGGTCGGTCGAGCCGCCCGGCGGGAAGGGCACCACCAGGGTGACGGTCTTCTCGGGCCAGCCCTGCGCGTTGGCAGCCATGGCCGACAGGCTCAGAGCGATGGCGCCCAGGTACTTCTTCATGAAATGTCTCCTTGAGATGGTAACGTTGTCATTTTTGATGCTGTACCGCGAGCCACAGCATGGCGGCCTGCGTTGAGGCAAGCTCCGTCCTGCATTCGGATGCACGATTCCCCGACATGGGCGAAATGATATCGTTGTCATTTTTGTCGGTCAATGGGCTTCCGATCGGGGTTTTCCCGGATTTCGAGGGCGGCTCTCGACGTGGCCCCAGCCTTCCGGTGTGCCTTCTGACAACGATGTCAGCGACAGGTCGGTCAATTTTGGTAGGGTCTGGTCTTCACATCCAAATGCCCAGACGCCGACAGCCCGAATGAATGCCGCTTCTCCGTTCAAGGCGGCCACGCTCCACGACGTGGCCAAGGCCGCAGGCGTTTCGCTGATCACTGCGTCGCGCGCCCTCAGCAATCCGGGCGTGGTGTCCGAGAAGACGATCGAGAAGGTGCAGGCCGCGGTCGAGTCGACCGGCTACATACCGAACCTGCTCGCCGGCGGGCTCAAGTCGAAGCGCAGCCTCATGGTGGGCGGCATCGTGCCGGCCCTGTCGGTGTCCCAGTTCCTGCCGACCGTGCAGGCGCTCACCACCGAGCTGGCGGCGGCCGGCTATCAGCTGATCCTGGGCCAGACCGCCTACGACGCCGAGCGGGAGGAGACGGTGCTCAACACGATGATCGGCCGGCAGCCCGACGGCATCGTCATCACGGGCCTCGTGCAGTCCCAGCGCGCCAGGGACCGCCTGCGCAGATCCGGGATTCCGGTGGTCGAGACCTGGGACCTCAGCGATCGGCCGGTCGACATGTTGGTCGGCTTCTCGCACTTGAAGGTCGGAAGTGCGGTGGCCGGCTATTTCCTCGGCAAGGGGTGGAAGCGGATCGGCATCGCCACCGGCGACGACCTTCGTGCGCGGATGCGGCGGGATGGCTTTCAAACCACGATCGGCCGCGAGCTGCCGACCGCTTTCGTGCCGGCACCCAGCAGTCTCGAACTGGGCCGCCGCGCACTGGCCGAATTGTTGGAGCAGGACCCGCATCTGGAGGCGATCTGTTGCAGTTCGGACCAGCTGGCGCATGGCGTGATCGTGGAAGCGCTCGCACGGGGCTTGCGGGTTCCCCAGGACCTGGCGATCTGCGGCTTCGGCAACGCGGACTTCGGTGCCCACACGGTCCCCTCGATCTCCACCGTCCACGTGGACGGCGCCGAGATCGGCCGCCTGGCGGCGCGACTGATCATCGACCGCTGCCGCGGTGAAACGATCGCGAAGCCCGTCATCGACGTCGGATTCCGCATGATCGAGCGGCAATCGACTGTGGCTTAGGGCCTGTTCACCCTATTTCCGGCAACCCGCAGGCCTTCGCGACCCCGGAAATAGGGTGAACAGGCTCTAGTAGCGCCGCTGCGGCTGTTTCGGCAGTTCGGAAGCGCGACGCCGCTCGCGGCCGTTCACCAGGTGGGTTCGCATGGCGGCACGTGCGGCATCGACGTCCTGCTGCGCGATCGCGTTGGCGATGCTTCGATGCTCGCGCAGCACCTGGTCCCTCGAGGCAATGCGCGGTTCTTTCCCGCCCGTGGCTTCCAGGAACGAGGTCGGCACGCAGGTCGGGCCCAGCGCCTCGAGGACGGCAGCGAAATGCGGGCTGTGGGCGGCGCGCGCGATCTCGAGATGAAACTGGAAGTCGGGCACCGCGGTGTCCATGCCTTGCGCCATGGCCATCCGGAAAGCGTTCAGCGCAGCCGCGATGGCCTCCAGGTCCCCGGCATGGCGACGCTGCGCCGCAAGTGCGGCGGCTTCGGATTCCAGGCCGATGCGCAACTCGATCAAGGCAAGCGCCTGCGCGAGGCTGTCGTCCGGGCTGCTGTCGACCTGGAAGGGCTTGGCGCGCGAGGCACCGACCACGAAGGTACCGACGCCTCGCCGAGACTGCACCATCCCTGCGGCCTGCAGCCTTGAGAGCGCTTCCCTGACCACGGTCCGGCTGACACCGAACTCATTCATGATTTCGGCCTCGGTCGGCAACTTGTCGCCGGCGCGCAGGGGGCCGATCCTGATCCGGTGGCTCAATGCGTCGACGATACCCATGCTCAGGTTGCGCGACAGCGATCGGTTGATGCTTTGCATGGGATGGCTCCGGGGCCTTGTCGTGGCTCGCCCGTTCACTCGCGGGTTGCGGCTCGGCGTTGATGATAACGTTGTCATTCATGCTACCGCAAATGGACAGGCCGGTCCAGGCAACTCGGCGCGGGAGGGGATCCGTGGAAACGCGAACACAGCCCGTTTTTAGTTGACACATGAACAGTTGAAAAGTAATGTATTGACGCCCCATCCACTTCAACCTCGACTGCAACCCCATGAAAATCGCAATCCTCGGCGGCGGCCACGGTGCCTACGCGGCCGCTGCCGACCTGTCCGAAGCCGGCCATGAAGTGCGCCTCTGGCGCCGCGATGCCGCCGCGCTGGCACCCGTCGCGCAAGCCGGATCGATCACGCTGAAGGATGCCGACGGCAGTCGCGACGTGAAGATCGCGCTGGCCACCGCCGACATCGGTGTCGCTTTGCGCGATGCCGAGCTGATCGTGATCCCGACCCCGGCCATCGCCCAGGAAGACATCGCCCGTGCGATGGCGCCGCACCTGGTCGACGGCCAGGTGGTGTTCCTGCCGCCGGGCACCTTCGGCAGCTATGTGATGGCGCGCCGGGTGGCCGAGGCCGGCAGCCGCGCCGATGTCGCCTGGGCCGAGACTGGAACGCTGCCTTACCTCGCACGCAAGCATGGCGAGCGAGAGGTCAACGTGACGATCCGCGCCATCCGCCTGCCCACCGGCGTCTATCCGGCGCGCAAGGAACAGCAGGCGATCGCGGTGATCCGCCGGGCCTACCCCAGCGTGCATGGCTGCGGCAATGCACTCTCCGGCGCGCTGATGAACGCCGGCCCGGTGATCCACCCGCCGCTGATGGTGATGAACGCCGCGCCGCTGCAGCACTTCGAGCGCTGGGACATCCACAACGAAGGCACGCAGCCCGCGGTGCGCGACGTGACCGACAAGCTCGACCAGGAGCGCATCGCGGTGCGCGAGGCGCTGGGGCAGGGCGCACCGCACTATCCGCTGGCCGACCACTACAACAACGACCGGTGGATGTACGGCGACGCCCACAAGCAATTGGTGAAGTCGGGCGACTGGCGCGAGAACATCGACCTTCACACGCACCGCTACATCACCGAGGACACCGAGCTCGGCCTGGCCTTCCTGGCCTCGACCGCTCGCTTCGTCGGCGTCGATGCGCCGATCGCGCACGGGCTGCTGGCGATCGTCGGCGGCTTCCTCGGCCGCGATCTGCGCAAGGGGCCGCGCACGCTGGAGACGCTCGGCCTCGCAGGCCTGACTGCCGCTCAACTCAAGCAGAGATTGCACGATGGCGAATGAGAGGCCCCCACGCTCGTCACTTCGTGTGCTCGCTGCCCCCCAAGGGGGCGCAGAACGCCTTGGGGCGGCCCGGCACCGGTCTGACCTGCCTCGCTTCGCCGCCGTCGGCGCGGGCCGCATGGGCCGCGGCATCGCGATCGCCTTCGCCTATGCGGGCCATCGCATTTCGCTGGTCGACCTGCGCCCGCGCAGCGACGAGGCCTGGCAGAAGCTGCGCGGCGAAGCGCAGGCCGAGATCGAAGCCAGCCTCGCGGGGCTGGCCCAGCTCGGCGTGATCGATGCGCAACAGGTCGCGGCGATTGCGGCGCGGGTCGAATTCGTCAACGCAGCGGACGCGCCGGCGGCACTGGCCGCCGCCGAGCTGCTGTTCGAAGGCGTGCCCGAGACTCTCGAAGCCAAGCGCGAGGCCTTCGAGTGGCTCAATCGGCATTGCCGCGACGACGCGATCATCACCTCGACCACCAGCAGCATCCTCGTGACGCAACTGGCGGCGCTGGTGCACAGGCCCGAGCGCTTCCTCAACATGCACTGGCTCAACCCGGCCTACGTGATCCCGGTGGTCGAGCTGAGCTGCCATGCGGGCACCGACCCGGCCGTGCTGGCACGCACCAAGTCGCTGATGGAGGCCATCGGCAAGCTGCCGGTGGTCTGCGGCCCGACCCCCGGCTACATCGTGCCGCGGCTTCAGGCGCTGGTGATGAACGAGGCGGCCCGCATGATCGAGGAGGGCGCCGCCACCGCCGAAGAGATCGACAAGGCCACGCGCTACGGCCTCGGCCTGCGCTTCGCGGCGCTCGGCGTGGTCGAGTTCATCGACTTCGGCGGCTGCGACATCCTGCATCACGCGAGCCGCGAGATGTCGGCCTCGATCGACAAGGCGCGCTACGCGGCGCCGGCGATCGTCGACCGGATGGTCGATGAAGGCCGGCTCGGGCTGAAGAGCGGCAGCGGCTTCTACGACTACGAAGGGCGCGATGTCGTCGCCTACCGCCGCGACGTGCTGTCGCGCACGCTGGGCATGCTCAAGCATGCCGGGCTCTGGCAGCCGCCTGCCCCCGAGACGCTGGCATGAAGATCCGGCGCGCCTTCGCCGATCTGTCGGTGGGCCAGGTGCACTACGCAGAGTGCGGTGACGTGCAGGCGCCGCCGGTGCTGCTGCTGCACCAGTCGCCGCGCAGCTGGACCGAGTACCGCGAGGTGCTGCCTCTTCTTGGCGCGCGCTGCCGTGCCATTGCGATGGACACCGCGGGCTTCGGCGACTCGGCGGCGATCGACGGGCCGGCGAGCATCGAGGGCTGGGCCCGGGTCGCGGTCGAACTGCTGGACGCGCTCCACATCGCGCGGGTCGACATCGTCGGCCACCACACGGGCGGCGTGATCGCGGTCGAGATCGCGGCCGCCTTTCCCGAGCGGGTGCGCAGCCTGGTGCTGTCGTCCACGCCCTTCACCGACGAGGGCTTCCGGCGCGCGCGTGCCACGCGGCCGCCGATCGACGAGGTCGCGCCCAGCGACGACGGCAGCCACCTCGCCGCGCTGTGGCAGCGCCGCCAGGGCTTCTATCCGGCCGGGCGCCCCGAGCTGCTGGAGTCCTTCGTGCGCGATGCGCTCACGGCCAGCGGCAGCCCCGAGGACGGCCATCGCGCGGTCGCCGCCTACCGGATGGAAGCGCGCATCCAACGCGTGCGGCAGCCGGTGCTGATCCTGCGCGCGACCGACGATCCTTTCGCTTCGCCGCATGCCGCCGAACTGCAGCGCGAGCTGCCGCAGGCGCGCATCGTCGACATGGCGGGCGGCATGGTGCCGCTGCCCGACCAGATGCCCGAGGCCTTCGCTGCCGCGGTGCTCGCTTTCCTGGAGACGCGCGCATGAAAGCGGTGCGCGTACACGCCTTCAATGCGCCGCCGGTGCTGGCGCAGGTGGCGGAGCCGCCCTTGCTGCCGGGCCGCACGATCGTGCGCATGGAGGCCGCCACGGTCGGCCACATCGACCGCACCGTCTGGCGCGGCAGCTTCCTGAAGCATCCGCCCTTCCCCTACACGCCGGGCGTCGAGGCCGCGGGCGTCGTCGTCGCGAGCGGCCGCCACGCCGAGGGACAGCGTGTGTGGCTGCGCGGCAGCGGCCTGGGCACGCTGTTCGACGGCACCTGGTGCGAGCTGATCGATGCGCCCGACGAGGCGCTGGGCCTGCTGCCCGATGCGGTGCCCGCGACCCTCGGCGCGGCCTTCTTCTCGCCCTGCACTTCGGCCTGGGTCGCGCTGCACGAGGTCGCGCAATTGCGCGCCGGCGAGCGCGTGGGGGTGACGGGCGCGACCGGTGCGGTCGGCTCGCTGCTGGTGCAACTGGCGCTCGATGCCGGTGCCGAGGTCACGGCGGTGGTGAGCGATGCGGCGCAGGCCCAGGCGATGCCGGCCGCGGCGCAGGTTCTCGTGCTCGGTGACGATCCGGCCGCGGCGCTGGCCCCGGTCTCCGTGGACCTGCTGGTCGACACCGTCGGCGGGCCGGTATTGGCCGCCGCCCTGCCCCGGGTGGAGGCGGGCGGCCGGGCGGTGCTGGTCGGCTACACCGCGGGCAACGCGCTGGCGCTGGACCTCGCGCATTTCCTGCAGCGCGACGTCGCGCTGCTGCCGCTCAACATGTTCCGCCGCGAAGCCGCCGGACGGGCGGCGGCGCCGCAGCTGCTCGAGCGGCTGGCCGACGGCCGCCTCCGCCTCGACACCCAGTCCTTCGCCTTGGAAGAGGCCGCGGCGGCCATGGACTGGATCGCCCAGCGCGGCCATCGCGGCCGCGCCGTGCTGGTGCCCCGTCGCTGAGCGCCGAGGCGACAGCGGCTCACTCGTCGTCTTCGACTGCCTCGCCCGGCGCACGCGCATGCAGCGCGATGATGTGGCGCAGCGTGCGCTTGAGTTCCTCGGCGCGCTCCAGGCCGAAGGGCTCGAGCACCCGCAGTTCGTGCTCGCGCGCCAGCTCCATCAGATGCTCCACCGCCTGCGTGCCCTGGGGCGTGATGCGCACCAGAGTGACACGCCGATCACTGTCATGGGGCAGGCGCTCGATCTGGCCGCGGGCTTCCATGCGGTCGAGCAGCCGCGTCACGGTCGGCTGCTTGGTCACCGTGACCTGCGCCAGCGCGCCGATGCTGATGGCCTGGCCGCCGGCCAGCGAGGCCATCACGCGCCATTCGGAGACCGAGAAGCCATGCTGCCGTGCCACCCGATGGAACTCCGAGGAGATCAGCTGGCTCGCCTGCGCCAGCAGTGCGGGCAGGTAGTCGTCGACGAAGCGGTGGCTGGGGGCCGCCGCCTCTTGCCTGAACGGCCCCAGACTCGTGGCGGGCACGCTGCTTGCTTGTCTAGGGTTATTCATGATTGTGAATACATTCAGTTGTCAATATTATAGAGACCGCGGTGCCGATAGTGGCCCGCAGTCCCACGAATGAAGGAACACCATGGCAGAGCGATCGTTCGTCGAAGAGGTGAAGAAGCTCCGGCTTTCCGGCGGCGACGTGTTCCGGGGTGAAGGCATTCTGGCAGTCACCAAGGCCTTGCTGGAATCCGGCGTGTCCTACGTCGCCGGCTACCAGGGCGCCCCGATCTCGCATCTGATGGACGTGCTGGCCGATGCCCAGGACATCCTGGCCGAACAGGGCATCCGCTTCGAGAACAGCGCCAGCGAAGCCACCGCTGCGGCGACGCTGGCGGCCTCGGTCAACTATCCGCTGCGCGGCGCCGTGACCTTCAAGGCCACGGTCGGCACCAACGTGGCTTCCGATGCGCTGGCCAACCTGGCTTCGGGCGGTGTGACCGGCGGCGCGCTGATCATCGTCGGCGAGGACTACGGCGAGGGCTCCTCGATCATGCAGGAGCGCAGCCATGCCTTCGCGATGAAGTCGCAGATCTGGCTGCTCGATCCGCGGCCCAACCTGCCGTCGATCGTCGAGGCCGTGAAGCAGGGCTTCGAGCTGTCGGAAGCGAGCCACACGCCGGTGATGCTGCAGCTGCGCATCCGCGCCTGCCATGTGCACGGCCACTTCATCGCCGGCGACAACAAGCGCGCCAAGTTCACGCTGCAGGACGCGCTCGAGAATCCGCAGCGCGACGTCGGCCGCATCGTGCTGCCGCCGGCCAGCTTCGTCCACGAGCAGGAGAAGGTGCGCGACCGCTGGCCCGCCGCGGTCAAGTTCATCGAGGAGCGTGGGCTCAACGAGTTCTTCTCCGAGGGCGCCGACGACATCGGCATCATCGTCCAGGGCGGCAGCTACAACACGATGGTGCGCGCGCTCGAGCGCCTCGACCTGGCCGACGTCTATGGCAACTCCAAGGTGCCGCTCTACGTCATGAACGTCGCCTACCCGGTGATCGAGAGCGAGGTGCTGCGTTTCTGCGAGGGCAAGCGCGCGGTGCTGGTGGTCGAAGAAGGCCAGCCCAACTTCGTCGAGCAGAACCTGGCGACCATCCTGCGCCAGGCCGGTTCGACGACCGCGCTGCACGGCAAGGACATGCTGCCGGTGGCCGGCGAGTACACGGCGGCCGAGCTGCTCAAGGGCGCGCGCATGTTCTGCGAGCGCTACGACCGGCTGCAGCCGCTGCCGGTTCCCGCGCCAGTGCGCAAGGTGATTCCGCTGATCGAAGTCGCGGCGCTCGGCGTCGACGCCGCGCCCGAGCCCTCGCTGCCGCTGGGCGACAGCGTGCATGCGCGGCCGCCGGGCTTCTGCACCGGCTGCCCCGAGCGGCCGATCTTCAGCGCCATGAAGCTGGTCGAGCGCGAGCTCGGCGCGCACCACGTGAGCGCCGACATCGGCTGCCACCTGTTCTCGATCCTGCCGCCCTTCAACATCGGCAACACGACGATGGGCTACGGGCTCGGCGGCGCCGGCGCGTCGGCGCTCAATGCGCCGGCGGGCAAGCGGGCGATTTCGGTCATGGGCGACGGCGGCTTCTGGCACAACGGCCTGACCAGCGGCGTCGCCAACGCGGTCTTCAACCGCAGCGACAACCTGACCATCGTGGTCGACAACAACTACACCTCCGCGACCGGCGGGCAGGACATCCTGTCGTCGAACGCGAACAACGCGACCCGCAGCACCGGCCACGCGATCGAGCGCGCGGTGCGCGGCGTCGGAGTGAAATGGGTGCGGACGCTGCGCCGCACCTACGATGTCGCCGGCATGCGCGATGCCTTGAAGGACGCGCTGACGACCAAGGAGAAGGGCCCGAAGGTGCTGATCGCGCAGTCGGAATGCATGCTGAACCGGCAGCGCCGCGAGAAGCCGCTGGTGCGCAAGGCGATCGCCGAGGGCAGGCGCTCGGTGCGCGAGAAGTTCGGCGTCGATTCCGACACCTGCACCGGCGACCACTCCTGCATCCGGCTGTCGGGCTGCCCGTCGCTGTCGATCAAGCCGAACCCCGACCCGCTGCGCACCGACCCGGTGGCGACCGTGCTCGACAGCTGCGTCGGCTGCGGCGTCTGCGGCGAGGTCTCGCATGCAGCGGTGCTGTGCCCGTCCTTCTACAAGGCGCAGATCGTGAGCAACCCGAGCCGCTGGGACCTGTTGCGCGAAAGCCTTCGCGCACGGGTCATCGGCTGGCTGCAAAAGGGCGAGGCCAAGCGCCGCGCGGCCTATGCCTTCTGAACGGACGACGATGCGCGCACAACCTATCAAGATTGCGATCATGGCCATGGGCGGCGAGGGCGGCGGCGTGCTGGCCGACTGGATCGTCGACATGGGCGAGGCCAACGGCTACCTGGCGCAGACCACCTCGGTGCCGGGCGTGGCCCAGCGCACCGGCGCCACCATCTACTACGTCGAGCTCTACCCCGAGGCGCAGGCCGAAGCCGATGGCGGCCGGCCGGTGCTGGCGCTGATGCCGCTGCCGGGCGATGTCGACGTGGTGCTGGCCTCGGAACTCATGGAAGCCGGCCGCGCGGTGCAGCGCGGGCTGGTCACGCGCGACCGCACCACGCTGGTCGCCTCGACGCACCGCGTCTACTCGATCGCCGAGAAGAGCGCGCTGGGCGACGGCCGGGTCGACAGCAGCGAACTGCTCAAGCATGCCGAGCGCGCCGCCAAGCGCTTCATCCGCTTCGACATGGCGCAGGCCGCCGAGGCCTCGGGCAGCGTGATCAGCGCGGTGCTGTTCGGCGCGCTCGCGGGTGCCGGCGTTCTGCCTTTCGGCCGGGCCCAGTTCGAGGCCACGATCGAGCGCGGCGGGGTGGGCGTCAAGCCCAGCCTCAAGGCCTTCGGTGGCGCCTACCTGCGCGCGCAGGGCGAGCCGGAGCCCGAGGCCACCGTGGCCGAAGCCGCCCTGCCGGCGCCGCAGCCGCGCCATCCCGCGGTGCGGGCGCTGGTCGAGCGCGTGCAGCGAGACTTTCCGTCGCCGGCGCAGCTATTCCTGCTCGAAGGCGTGCGCCGGCTGATCGACTACCAGGACCTGGACTATGCCGGCCTGTACCTCGACCGCGTGGCCGCCGTCGCGGCCATTGCCACGCCCACGGGCGACGGCGACGGCCGCCTGCTGCGCGAGACCGCGCGCCACCTGGCCCTGTGGATGTCCTACGAGGACACGGCCCGCGTCGCGGCCCTCAAGACGCGCGCATCCCGCTTCGACCGCGTGCGCGGCGAGGCGCGCGTGCAGGACGGCCAGGTGCTGGCGATCAACGAGTACATGCACCCGCGGCTGCAGGAAATCTGCGAGACGCTGCCGGCCGGCATCGGCCGCTGGCTGATGGATTCGCGCCTGCCGCGCCGGGTGGTCGAGCATTTCACGCAGAAGGGCCGTGTGATCCAGACCAGCTCGCTGCGCGGCTACCTGATGCTGCGCGCGGTGGCGGCCTGCAAGCGCTGGCGCCGCTCGACCCTGCGCTACGCCGAGGAGAACCGGCGCATCGAGGAATGGCTCGCGCGCATCGCCGAGATCGCGCCGCGCCATCCCGAACTCGCGATCGAGATCGCGCAGTGCCAGCGGCTGGTCAAGGGCTACAGCGACACCCACGAGCGCGGCCTGCGCAACTACGACACCGTGATGGCGGCGGTGCAGCGCGCCGGCGCCGCGATCGCACCCGCCACCCTGCGCGAGTTGCGCGATGCCGCGCTGGCCGACGAGCACGGCAACAAGCTGCAAGCCGTGCTCGCCCGGCACGCGCTCGCCTGAACAACGGAAGACCTGCCATGTCCGCCCAGCCCCTGACCCTGCAACTGCGCGTCGCCGAGGCGCGCGAACTGAACCCGCTGATCAAGACCTTCAGGTTGCGATCGGACGATGGTGGCGCGCTGCCCGGCTTCGCCGCGGGCGCCCACATCCGCGTGCGCGTCGAACTGCCCGATGGCGCGCACGACTGGCGCCACTACTCGCTGATCAATTTCTCCGCCGACGCGAAGGCCACCGACGCACCGAGCGAGTATGTGATCGCGGTGCGCAAGGAGGCCGAGGGCCGCGGCGGCTCGCGCTTCATGCACGAGCGGCTGCGCGAAGGCGATGCGCTCACGATCGAGGCGCCCAAGAACGACTTCCCGCTGCACACCGGACCGGGCGGCACCGTGCTGCTGGCCGGCGGCATCGGCGTGACGCCGCTCGCCAGCATGGCAACGCGCCGCCGCGCCGAGGGCCTGCCGGTGCGCATGCACTATGCCGGCCGCAGCCGCGAGCTGATGGCCTTCGTGCCGGAACTCGAGGCGCTGCTCGGCGGCGACCTGCGCCTGCATGCCGATGCCGAGCAGGGCGGACCTTTCGACATCGGCGCCATGCTCGACGGCATGCCGGCCGGCGACCGGCTCTACGTGTGCGGGCCCAAGCTGATGCTCGACGCCGTGCTGGCGCAAACCCAGGCCCGCGGCTGGACCCACGACCGCGTGCACTTCGAGCTCTTCACGACGCCGGCGGTGGAGGAGGGCGACCACGCCTTCGAGGTCGAGCTCGCGCAGTCCGGCCAGCGCTTCACCGTGCCGGCCGACCAGAGCATCCTCGACTGCCTGATCGCGCACGGCTGCGACCCGATGTTCGATTGCAAGCGCGGCGAGTGCGGCGTCTGCGCCACGCCCGTGATGGAAGGCGAGATCGACCACCGCGACTATGTGCTGACCGCGCGCGAGAAGGCGCAGGGCAACGTCATGCAGATCTGCATCTCGCGCGCCAAGGGGCAGCGCCTGGTGCTGGACATATGAACACCCCCGAAGCGCCTGCGGCGCCCCGAGTCGCTGCCAGAGGCAGCGGCTCTTCGGGTCCGTCCAAGCCTGCGCAGGCAGGCTTGGAGCCGCGGACCTCAGCCCCTCAAGGGGGCGATACCAGCGGCCCGGCGAAGCCGGTTCCGCGGTATCCCTGGCTTTTGCGGCGCCGGATTCATGCGTCGCGAGAAATCGATAGCGTGCTGAAAAACTGAACTGGAGAGGACCATGAGCAAGTACCGAGGCAACCCCGAAGCGGTGCGCGCGCTGGTGCAGCCCGACCGCGTGCACCGCGACCTCTACACCAGCGCCGAGCTGTTCGAGCTGGAACAGGAGCACTTCTTCGCCAACACCTGGAACTACGTCGGCCACGAGAGCCAGCTGCCCAAGCCGGGCGACTACCTCCACACCGAGATCGCCGGCCGGCCGCTGATCATCGTGCGCCACAGCGACGGCTCGGTGCGCGCGATGATGAACCGCTGCGCGCACAAGGGCTCGCGGCTGGTGAGCGCGCCCTGCGGCAACACCGGCAAGTTCTTCCGCTGCCCCTACCACGCCTGGACCTTCAAGACCGACGGCTCGCTGCTGTCGATCCCGCTCAAGAACGGCTACGAGGGCACGCAGCTGCACGAATGCGAATCGGCCAAGGGACTGACCACGATCAGGAACGTGCGCAGCTACCGCGGCTTCATCTTCGTCAAGATCAACGACGTCGGCCCCGACTTCGAGGCCTACTTCGGCGACTCGCTGAGCTCGATCGACAACATGGCCGACCGCTCGCCCGAGGGCGAGCTCGAGATCGCCGGCGGCTGCCTGCGCTTCATGCACCAGTGCAACTGGAAGATGTTCGTCGAGAACCTCAACGACACGATGCACCCGATGGTGGCGCACGAGTCGTCGGCCGGCACCGCCAAGAGCATGTGGGCCGGCCAGCCCGAGGACGAGCCCAAGCCGATGGCGATCGAGCAGTTCGTGCCCTTCATGTCGGACTACAAGTTCTTCGAGGACATGGGCGTTCGCACCTACGACAACGGCCACAGCTTCACGGGCGTGAACTTCAGCATCCACAGCAAGTACAAGGCGATCCCGGCGTACGACGATGCGATGAAGGCGCGCTACGGCGAGGAGCGCACCGCGCAGATCCTCGGCATGGCGCGGCACAACACGGTGTACTACCCGAACCTGACGATCAAGGGCGCGATCCAGGCGATCCGCGTGGTGCGGCCGATCGCGGTCGACAAGACGCTGGTCGAGAGCTGGACCTTCCGCCTCAAGGGCGCGCCGCCCGAGCTGCTGCAGCGCACGACCATGTACAACCGGCTGATCAACTCCCCCTTCTCGGTGGTCGGCCACGACGACCTGCAAGCCTACCGCGGCATCCAGGCCGGACTGCATGCGAGCGGCAACGAATGGGTCAGCCTGCACCGCAACTTCGACCCGTCGGAAACGGCGGGCGGCGAGATCACCACCCTCGGCACCAGCGAGCTGCCGATGCGGAACCAGTACAGAAGCTGGGCCCGCTACATGACGGAAACAATGTGAACCACCCCCAAGTCTTCGCGCACTTCGTGTCGCTTCGCCCACCCCCTTCGAGGGGGCAACACCAGCGGCCCGGCCAAGCCGGATCTGCGGTGTTTCCCGAACGGGCAGGGCGCACGGGTGCCTCGGGATGCAGCGTGATGGAGATGAAGAAATGACGGAACCGAGCCGCCAGGACCTGATCGACTTCGTGGTCAACGAAGTGCGCCTGCTCGATGCCAAACGCTACGAAGAGTGGAACGCGCTCTTCACCGACGATGCCTTCTACTGGGTGCCGCTGGTGCCCGACCAGGAAGACGGCCTCAACCACAGCTCGCACATGTACGAGGACAAGCTGCTGCGCGAGCTGCGGATCGAGCGGCTCAAGAGTCCGCGCGCCTTCTCGCAGCAGCCGCCGAGCCGTTGCCATC
Organism: Variovorax sp. P4_B11; assembly: GCF_056402355.1. NCBI lineage: Bacteria > Pseudomonadati > Pseudomonadota > Betaproteobacteria > Burkholderiales > Comamonadaceae > Variovorax > Variovorax sp. P4_B11. Next base: position 186,687 of record NZ_JBFUHO010000007.1, on the reverse strand, counting down.
ATCTGCTGCAGACCCCGACGGTCGAGGAATTCGACCTCGAGGCCGGGCGCTTCGTGCTGCGCAGCGAGTTCCATTACACCGAATCGCGGGGCGATGAGCTCCAGTTCTATGTCGGCACCTTCTTCCATCACCTGACGCTGCAGGACGGCGCGCTGCGCATGACGCAGAAGCGCGTCAACCTGCTCAATTGCGACGCGGCGCTGCCCGCGGTGCAGCTGTTCATCTAGGGACGCCATGCCGCACGCCACCGTCCACGATGCCTTCGCAGCCAGCGCCCGGCGCACGCCCGAGGCCGAGTTCCTGTTCACCGAGTCGGTCACGGCCCGGGCCTACGGCATCGCGGCAGGCGCGATCCTCTGGGGCCAGGCAGCGGCCGAAGTGGAACGCCTGCGCGCCGCCTATGCAAAGGCCGGCTACGGCCATGGCCACCGCGTCGGCCTGTTGCTGGAGAACCGGCCGGCCTTCCTGTTCCACTGGTTCGCGCTCAACGCATTGGGCGCGAGCGTGGTGCCGATCAACGCCGAGATGCGCTCGGCCGAACTGAGCTACCTGATCGGGCACAGCCAGATCGGCCTTGCGGTCACTCTTCCCGGCCGCGCGGCCGACCTGCAGGCCGCGGCGGCGGAAGCCGGCATCGCCTTCGCGACCATGGGGCCCGACGACCTCGATGCGGTCCCGCCGGCCGCCGCGCCGGCGCCGCGTGCCGCCGAGGCCATCGACCTCCAGACCGAATGCGCGCTGCTCTACACCTCCGGCACCACGGGCCGGCCCAAGGGCTGCATGCTGAGCAACGCCTACTTCCTGCGCGCCGGCCAGTGGTACGCGGAGCTCGGCGACCTGTGCGAGGTGCGGCCCGATGCCGAGCGCATCATCACGCCGCTGCCGCTCAACCACGTCAACGCGATGGCCTTCTCGACCATGGTGGTGCTGGTCGCGGGCGGCTGCCTGGTGCAGCTCGACCGCTTCCATCCCAAGAGCTGGCTGCAGAGCGCGCGCGAGAGCCGGGCCACCATCGCACACTACCTCGGCGTGATGCCGGCCATGCTGCTGGCCGCGCCCGCTGCGACGTCGGACCGCGAGCACGCCATCCGCTGGGGCTTCGGCGCCGGGGTCGACCGCAAGAACCACGCGCCCTTCGAGGCCCGCTTCGGCTTCCCGCTGGTCGAGGCCTGGGCCATGACCGAGACCGGTGCCGCCGCCTGCGTGATGGCCAACCACGAACCGCGCCATGTGGGCACGAGCTGCTTCGGCCGCCGCGAGGATTTCGTCGAGATCCGCCTGGTCGACGACGTGGGCCACGACGTCGCCGACGGCTCGCCGGGCGAACTGCTGGTGCGCTCCGCGGGGCCCAATCCGAAGCGCTACTTCTTCTCGGGCTACCTGAAGGACGAGGCCGCCACGCTCGAGGCCTGGGCCGGTGGCTGGTTCCACACCGGCGACATGGTTCGCCGCGATGCCGAAGGCAATTTCTACTTCGTCGACCGCAAGAAGAACGTGATCCGTCGCAGCGGCGAAAACATCTCGGCCGTCGAGGTCGAGAGCGTGCTGAACCAGCATCCGGCCGTGAAGGCATCGGCGGTGGCCGCCACGCCCGATGCGGTGCGCGGCGACGAGGTGCTGGCCTGCATCGTGATGCGCGAGGACGCCGATGCGTCCGCCCCGGAGCAGCTCGCGGCCAGCATCGTCGACCACGCGCTGGCGCAGCTGGCCTACTACAAGGCGCCGGGCTACGTGGCCTTCGTCGACGCGCTGCCGCTCACGGCCTCGCAAAAGATACAGCGCGGGCAGCTGCGCGAACTCGCGCATGCACTGCCGGGGCAGGCGCACTGCATCGACACCCGCGCGATGAAGAAGAGGCAGTCATGACAAGGCGAATGTCCTACGAAGGCGTGGCTGTCGCGGTACCGGTCACCGTGCCCTACCAGCGCTATTCGACGCTGGGCGCCCACTGGTTCCTCGGCCAGGCGATGGAGGCGCTGGTGCAGGCCAGCGGCCTCGAGAAAGAGCAGATCGACGGCCTCTGCGTCAGCAGCTTCTCGCTGGCGCCCGACACCGCGGTCGGCGTGACGCAGCACCTGGGCCTGTCGCCGCGCTGGCTCGACCACATGCCCACCGGCGGCGCCTCGGGCGTGATGTGCCTGCGGCGTGCGGCGCGCGCGGTGCAGGCCGGCGACGCCGATGTGGTGGCCTGCGTGGCGGCCGACACGAATCACGTGGACTCCTTCCGCCAGACGCTGGGCAGCTTCAGCAACTTTGCGCGCGACGCCACCTATCCCTACGGCTCGGGCGGGCCGAACTCGATCTTCGCGATGATCACGTCGCACTACATGCGTACCTTCGGCGCCACGCGCGAGGACTTCGGCCGAATCTGCGTCGACCAGCGCAGCAATGCGCTGAAGAACCCGAACGCGATGTTCAAGAAGGCGCTGACGCTCGACGAGTACATCGCGGCGCGGCCGATCTCGGATCCGATCCATCTGTTCGACTGCGTGATGCCCTGCGCCGGTGCCGAGGCCTTCCTCGTGATGAGCGAGGAGAAGGCGCGCGACCTGGGGCTGTCGCATGCGGTGATCCGCGGTGCGATCGAGCGCCACAACGCCTACTCGGAAGACCCGGTGATGGTGCGCGGCGGCTGGCGCCGCGACCGCGACGAGCTCTACGCCCAGGCCGGCGTGCAGCCCGCCGACATCGACTTCGTCCAGACCTACGACGACTACCCGGTGATCGTGATGATGCAGTTCGAGGACCTCGGCTTCTGCGAGAAGGGCGAGGGCTCGGCCTTCGTGCGCTCGCACACGATGACCCACGACGGCAGCTTCCCGAACAACACCAGCGGCGGCCAGTTGTCGGCCGGGCAGGCCGGTGCCGCCGGCGGTTTCCTCGGCATGACCGAATCGATCCGCCAACTGACCGACACGGCGGGACCGCGCAGCGTGGCCGACGCGCAGCTCGGCCTGGTCGCCGGCTTCGGGATGGTGACTTACGACCGCTGCCTGTGCACCGGCGCGGTGATTCTGGGGAGACCGGCATGACGATGCCCTTGATGCGCCCCAAGCGCAAGAACCCGGTGCTGCGCACCCGGCAGATGAACCTGCCGCCCTGGGCCCGCGGCCGCGTTGCGCTGGGCATCACGGCGGCCGCCGCCGAGGGCCGCTTCGAGCTGCAGACCTGCGAGGACTGCGGCACGGTGCAGTACCCGCCGCGCGAGGCCTGCCACAAGTGCCTGTCGCCGCGCCTGCACTGGCGCGCGCAGGGTGGCGAGGGGCAGTTGCTCAGCAGCACCACGCTGCATCACAGCAACGACCTGTTCTTCCGCGAACGGCTGCCCTGGCGGCTGGGGCTGGTGCAGCTCGATGCCGGGCCGACGTTGATGGTCCACCTGCATGGGGAGGTCGGCGAGGCGCCGGCGCGCGTGCGCGTGGGCGCCCGCCTCGACCGCGCCGGGCAGGCGGTATTGATTGGATTTCCGAACGAAGGGAGCGCCCACATGGCCGACGACAAGATGCTGAGGGAAATGACCAGCGACCCGAAATTCCGCAAGGTGCTGGTCACAGACGGCAAGACCGAGGTCGGCCAGGCGATCGTGCGCGCGCTGGTCAAGGCCGGCGCCGACATCGTCTGGGTCGGCCATGCCGAGCCCTGGAAGAAGATGGGCGGCCTCGAAGATTTCACGGCGCTGCCGCAGGTCACGCTGGTGCCGCTCGACCTCACCAACGGCCGCTCGGTGACCGAGCTGGCCGGCGAGATCGGCGGCAAGGTCGACATCGTGATCAACAACGCCGAGGTGCACCGCAGCTTCGGCATCGGCGCGCGGCGCGGCACGGACGTCGCCAAGGCCGAGATGGACATCAACTATTTCGGCCTGCTGCGCCTGGCGCAGGAGTTCGGCCCGGCGCTCAAGGGCCGCTCGGCCGACGGCGCGACCGGCGCCACCGCCTGGGTCAACCTGCTGTCGATCTACGCGCTCAGCAACTTTCCGCCGCACGGCACCTTCAGCGCCTCGAAGGCCGCGGCCCATTCGCTCGCGCAATGCCTGCGTGCCGAGATGCGGCCGGCCGGCATCCGCGTGATCAACGTCTTCCCGGGGCCGATCGACGACGAATGGAACCAGCACACGCCGCCGCCCAAGCTGGCCGGCAGTGCCCTCGCCAACGCCATCGTCAAGGCGCTGCGCGACGGTGTCGAGGACGTCTATCCCGGCGATGTGGCGCAGGAGTGGCTCGAACGCTGGCGCGACAACCCCAAGATCCTGGAACGCGAACTCGCAGCAGGTAGCTGAAAGCAGGAGCAACACGATGACGACGACAACCGAACTGATGTCCGCCGCCGAGATCCTCGGCGGCCTGGTGAGCGCGATGGCGAGCGGCCGCATCCGCGTGGTCGACCTCACGCAGACGCTGACGCCCGAGTTCCCGCAGATCGCCCTGCCGCCCGAGATGGGCCAGTGCTGGCCCTTCCGTATCGAGGAGGTGTCGAAGTACGACGAGCGCGGGCCGGGCTGGTACTGGAACAACTTCTCCTGCGGCGAGCACACCGGCACCCACTTCGATGCCCCGATCCACTGGATCTCCGGGCGCGACCTGCCGAACAATTCGGTCGACACGATTCCGGTGCAGCACTTCGTGGCGCCGGCCTGCGTGATCGACTGCTCCGAGCAGGTGAAGGGTGACGACGACTACCTGCTGAGCATCGCCGACATCGAGCGCTATGAAAGCCGATACGGGCGCATTCCGAAGGGCGCTTGGGCATTGATGCGCACCGACTGGTCGAAGCGGCAGGACCCCGAGGCGTACCAGAACTTCGACGAGACCGGCCAGCACACGCCGGGCCCGAGCACCGAGGCGGTGCGTTTCCTGGTCGAGGAGCGCGACGTGATCGGTTTCGGCTCCGAGGCCATCGGCACCGATGCCGGGCAGGGCTACCACCTGCGGCCCCCGTATCCGTGCCACTACTACATGCACGGGGCCGGGCGCTACGGCCTGCAGTGCCTCAGCAACCTCGACCTGCTGCCGCCCGCGGGCGCGGTGCTGATCTGCCCGCCGCTCAAGATCGAGAAGGGCAGCGGCAGCCCGCTGCGCGTGCTGGCACTGGTGGGAGCTTCGGCATGACGGCCCGGGTCGCGGCCGTCACGGGCGGCAGTGCCGGCATCGGCAAGGCGATCTGTGAAGACCTGCTCGCGCAAGGCTACGAAGTCGTCTCGCTCGCGCGCCGTCGCAGCGACGTCGAGCACCCGAAGCTGCACAGCATCGAGGTCGACCTCGCCGACCGCGCCGCCACCGGGCAGGCCGCGGCCGAGCTGGTGCGGCGCTTCGAAGTGACCACCGTCGTGCACAACGCCGGCGTGATCCGTCCCGCGTTGATCGCCGATGTCAAGCTCGACGACCTCGATGCGCTGGTCGACCTGCACCTGGGCTGCGCCATCCAGCTGGTGCAGGCGGCGCTGCCGGCGATGCGCGCGCAGCGCTTCGGCCGCGTGGTGCTGCTGTCGTCGCGCGCGGCGCTGGGCCTGCAAACGCGCACCAGCTACTCGGCGACCAAGGCCGGCATGCTCGGCATGGCGCGCACCTGGGCGCTCGAGCTCGCGCCCGAGGGCATCACGGTGAACGTGGTCGCGCCGGGCCCGATCCGCACCGACATGTTCTACGACGTGGTCGAGGCAGGCAGCGAAAAGGAACGGGCACTCGCGGCATCGGTGCCGGTCAGGCGACTCGGCGAATCGGCCGACGTGGCACGCGCCGTGCGCTTCTTCGCCGACCCCGCCAACAGCTTCGTCACCGGGCAGGTGCTGTACGTGTGCGGCGGCACCAGCGTCGGCAGCCTCGCGCTCTGAGACACGAACTTCGCGAACTCATGGTTCTTTCGCTTGCCATCGCACCCTCGCTTCATTAGCATTCTTGACACTTCAATATTTCACAAATCATGTTCTTGTTTGAAGTCCCCGCTTCGTCGTTCGTCTCCAACCTGAGGAGGTTTGCATGAAAGTCTTGACCCGACTCTGCGCACTGGCGGGCCTAGCGGCCGGCTTCGGCGCCTTCCACGCCACGGCGCTGGCCGCCGACCTGAAGGTCGGCTTCATCACCTCGCTGTCGGGGCCCGTGTCCTCGCTGGGCATCCCCTACGAGAAGGGCATGAAGGCCGCGGTGGCCTACAAGTCCGAACTCAACGGCCGCAAGATCCAGCTGGTCCAGCTCGACGATGCCTCCGACCCGTCGACCGCCGCACGCAACGCGCGCAAGATGATCGACGAGGACAAGGTCGACGTGATCATCGGTACTGCCGGCTCGCCCGGCGCCCTGGCGATCGCCGCCGTGGCACGCGAGACCAAGACGCCGCTGATCTCGATCGCCAACGCCAACCTGCCGGGCGAAGAGGGCGCCTGGATGGTCACGCTGCCGCAGCCGGCGCCGCTGATGGTCAGCGCGGTGGTCGAGCGCATGAAGAAGTCGGGCGTCAAGACGGTCGGCTACATCGGCTTCTCGGATGCCTGGGGCGACCTGGTCTACGACGCGCTCAAGAAGAGCGCCGAGCCGGCCGGCATCCAGGTGGTGTCGAACGAGCGCTACGCGCGCGCCGATTCCTCGGTCACCGGCCAGGTGCTGAAGATCGTGGCGCTGAAGCCCGACGCCGTGATCACCGGCACCTCGGGCACGCCCGGTGCCTTGCCCTACCTGGCGCTCGCCGAGCGCGGCTACAAGGGCCAGATCTACGGCATGCATGCCTTGATCAATCCCGACTTCGTGCGCGTCGGTGGCGCGTCGGTCGAAGGCCTGCTGGCCCCGACCGGCCCGGTGATCGTGGCCGAGCAACTGCCCGACTCGAACCCGATCCGCAAAACCTCGATGGACTTCCGCGCGGCCTACCAGAAGGCCAACGGCGCGGCGCCGACCGATGCCTTCTCGGCCTACTCCTTCGACGCCTGGCTGCTGTTCCTCGACGCCGCCGCGCGCACCAAGGGCGAGCCCGGCACGCCGGCCTACCGCGTGGCGCTGCGCGACGCGATCGTCAGCACCAAGGAGCTGGTCGGCACGCACAGCGTCTACAACTTCAAGCCCGACGACCGCTATGGCTCGGACGAGCGCTCGCGCGTGATCGTCAAGCTCGAGAAAGGCCAGTGGAAACTCGTTCCTTGACTCGCCACTTCTCCAAACGAACACATTGATCATGCGCACTCTCATTCGAAGCTTCGCCGTCGGCGCCGTGGCCCTTGCCGCTGCGCAGGCCATGGCCGCCGACCTCAAGGTCGGCTTCATCAGCTCGCTCTCGGGCCCGGTGTCCGCACTCGGCATTCCCTACGAGAAGGGCATCCGCGCCGCCATCGCCGAGCATCCGGTGCTGGCCGGCCACAAGGTCGAGCTGATCGTGCTCGACGATGCCTCCGACCCGACCACCGCGGGGCGCAATGCGCGCAAGCTCGTTGTCGAGGACAAGGTCGACGTGCTGATCGGCACCTCGGGCGTGCCCGGCGCGATGGCGATCGCGGCCGTGGCGCGCGAGCTCAACACACCGCTGATCTCGCCGACGCCGGTCACCATCCCCGGCCCCGAAGGCGCCTGGACCGTGACCGTCTCGCAGCCCTTTCCGCTGATGGTCGCTGCGGTGGTCGAGCGCATGAAGAAATCGGGCGTCAAGACCGTGGCCTTCATCGGCTTCTCGGACGCGCTCGGTGACCTGGCCTACGACTCGCTCGTGAAGAGCGCAGAGGCCGCCGGCATCCAGGTGGTCGCCAACGAGCGCTACGCCCGCAGCGACTCGTCGGTGGCAGGCCAGGTGCTCAAGATCCTCTCGACCAAGCCCGACGCGGTGTTCGCAGGCAACTCCGGCACGCCGGGCGCGCTGCCCTACCTGGCGCTCGCCGACCGTGGCTACAAGGGCCAGATCTACGGCACGCACGGGCTGATCAATGCCGACTTCGTGCGCGTCGGCGGGGCCTCGATCGAGGGCCTGCAGGTGCCCAGCGGCCCGGTGCTGGTGGCCGACCAGCTGCCCGACAGCAATCCGATCAAGAAGGTCTCGCTGGCCTTCCGCGGCGCCTACCAGAAGGCCAACGGTTCGGCGCCGAACGATGCCTTCTCGTCCTACACCTACGACGCCTACCTGCTGCTGGCCGATGCGGCGGCGCGCACCAAGGGCGAGCCCGGCACGCCGGCGTACCGCAGCGCGCTGCGCGACGCGATCGTCAGCACCAAGGAGCTGACCGGTACCCACGGCATCTACAACTTCAAGCCCGACAACCGTTACGGCTCCGACGAGCGCGCGGTGGTGATCGTGCGCAGCGAGAAGGGCCAGTGGAAGCTGGTGCCATGACCATGACCCACCCCCAGGTTGGCCCACTGCGTGTGGCCGCCCACCCCCTTCAAGGGGGCGCTCCCAGCGGCCCGGCAAAGCCGGTTCCGCGGGAGTTCCCGACCAGGGGCGCGCCGCGCACGGCCGCCCGAAGCGGCCGCGCCGCCCCCTCGAAGGGGGGAGGCGGCTACGCGAAGCGAGCAAGCAACGGGGGTGGGCAATGATCTACCGCCAACGGCCCGAAGCGATCGCCGCGCTCGTCGAGGACGATCGCGTGCACCGCGACCTGTACCTGAGCGACGAGCTGTTCGCGCTCGAACAGGAGCGCTTCTTCGCCCGCACCTGGCTCTACGTGGGCCACGCGAGCCAGGTGCCGAAGGCCGGCGACTTCTGGTCGCTGGAACTGGCCGGACGGCCGGTGATGATGGTGCGCCAGCCCGACGGTGCGGTGCGCGTGCTCTACAACCGCTGCGCCCACAAGGGCAGCCGGCTGGTCACCGACGAGTGCGGCAGCACGGGCAAGTTCTTTCGCTGCCCGTACCACGCGTGGACCTACAAGCTCGACGGCGCGCCGCTCGCGATCCCGCTCAAGAGCGGCTATGAAGGCACGCGCCTGAAGGAATGCGAATCGGGCCGGGGCCTGACCGAGCTCCGCCACACCGTCGTGTACCGCGACTTCGTATTCACCCGGCTGGCCGACGAGGGCCCGGGCTTCGAGGACTATTTCGGCGAGGTGCTGCAATCGATCGACAACATGGTCGACCGCTCGCCCGAGGGCCGGCTCACGGTCGGCGGCGGCGTGCTGCGCAACATCATCCATTGCAACTGGAAGATGTACCTCGAGAACATCAACGACACGGTGCATCCGATGTCGACCCACGAGTCGGCCACGCAGGCGGCCGATGCACTGTGGCAGGGCCGCGCACCCGATGCCCCCAAGCCGATGGCGATGGAACAGATCCTGCCCTTCGGCTCCGGCTATGACTTCTTCGACAAGATGGGCGGCCGCGTGCTGGCCAACGGCCACAGCGTGCTGGGCGTCAACTTCAGCATCCACTCGAACTACGCGCAGCTGCCCGACTACGAAGAGGCGATGCGCAGCGCGCACGGCGCCGAGCGCGCGATCGAGATCCTGCAGCGCTCGCCGCAGAACTCGGTGTTCTTCCCGAGCCTGTCGGTCAAGGGCTCGCCGCAGGCGATCCGCGTGATCCGGCCGCTGGCCGCCGACCGCACGCTGATCGAGGCCTGGAGCTTCCGCGCCGCCGGCGCGCCCGACCTGTTGTTCGAGCGCGCGATGAGCTACAACCGGCTGGTCTTCTCGCCGATGTCGGTGGTGGCGCATGACGACGTGCATCTGTTCGAGAGCATGCAGCAGGGCCTGCGCGCCGAAGGCAACGAGTGGGTCAGCCTGCACCGCAACTTCGATCCGTCGGAGCTGCAGCAGTCGACGATCACCACCAACGGCACCAACGAGCTGTTGATGCGCAACCAGTTCCGCGCCTGGAAGAAGTTCATGGCGCCCGACCTGGGCATGCCGGCATGATGACCCCCGAAGACTTCGTGGCCGCCGAGGCCGCCCTGCTCGACGCCGGCCGCTTCGACGACTGGCTGGCGCTGTTCGCCGAGGACGGCCACTACTGGGTGCCGCTGCAGGGCGCCGCCCAGACCGATCCCTTCTCGCACAACTCGATCGCCTACGAGGACCGGCTGCTGCTGCAGCTGCGCATCGAGCGCCTGAAGAACCCGCGCGCGCATTCGCAGCATCCGGCCAGCCACTGCCAGCACGTGCTGCAGCGTTCGCGCATCGAGCCCGAGGCCGATGGCAGCGGCGAAATCGTGCTGCACACCCCCTTCATCTATGTCGAAGCCCGCGGCGAGCAGCAGCAGCTGCTGGCCGGCAGCTACCGCCATCGGCTCGTGCGCGCGGCTTCCGGCTGGGCGATCCGGCAGAAGCGCGTCGACCTTCTCCATGCCGGGCGTGCGCTGCCGGCGATCCAGTTGTTCATCTGAGCGATCCGCTCATTCATTTCACCCACCAGGAGCCCACGACATGAAGCGTTTGATGCAGACCCTGACCCGCAGCGCGCTGGCGGCCGCGCTGGGCGTCGGCCTCACGGCAGCGGCGTTCGCGGCCGACCTCAAGGTCGGCCTGAGCGTCTCGCTCTCCGGCCCCAACTCCTCGCTCGGCGTGCCCTACGCCAAGGGCATGCAGGCCGCACTGGCCTACAAGCCCGAGGTCAACGGCCGCAAGATCCAGCTGATCGTGCTCGACGACGGCTCCGACCCGACCACCGCCGGCCGCAATGCGCGCAAGCTGGTCGAGGAGGACAAGGTCGACGTGCTGATGGGCACCTCGGGCGTGCCGGCCGCGATCGCGATGGCACAGGTCGGCCGCGATGCGAAGGTGCCGATGATCGGCCTGACGCCGATCCAGCTCGACCCGGCCGAGAACGCCTGGGTGTTCACCGTCGCGCAGCCGACGCAGCTGATGATCGACGCGGTGGTCCAGCGCATGAAGAAGGACGGCGTCAAGACGGTCGGCTACATCGGCTTCTCCGATGCCTGGGGCGACCTGGTCTACAACGCGCTCATGAAGTCTGCCCCCGAGGCCGGCATCAAGGTGCTGGGCAACGAGCGCTATGCGCGCGCCGATGCCTCGGTCACCGGACAGGTGCTGAAACTGGTCGCGATGAAGCCCGATGCGGTCATGACCGGCGGCGCCGGCACGCCGGGCGCGCTGCCTTTCCTGGCGCTGACCGAGCGCGGCTTCAAGGGCCCGGTGTACGGCCAGCATGGCCTGATCAACCCCGACTTCGTGCGGGTGGTCGGCGCCTCGGGCCAGAACGCGCTGATGCCCACCGGCCCGGTGATCGTCGCCGAGCAACTGCCCGACGGCTATCCGACCAAGAAGATCGCCATGGACTTCCGCGCCGCCTTCCAGAAGGCCAACAACGCGCCGACCAGCGATGCCTTCTCGGCCTATTCCTTCGACGGCTGGCTGGTGTTCACCGATGCCGCCGCGCGCGCCAAGGGCGAGCCCGGCACGCCCGAGTTCCGCCTGTCGCTGCGCGACGCGATCGCCAGCACCAAGGAGGTGGTGGGAACGCACGGCGTCTACAACTTCAAGCCGGGCAATCTCTACGGCGTCGACGAGCGCGCGCGGGTCATCGTGAAGCTCGACAACGGCCAGTGGAAGCTCGCGCCCTGATTTCAGGGGCAAGCGATACCGCACTCAACTTCAGGACGATCATGCGAAGGGCATTTCAATGACATGGGACGTGGCGCTCATCCTGGGCATCGACGGGCTCGCCAATGGGGCGGTCTATCTGCTTGCCGGGCTCGGGCTGGTGCTGATCTTTTCCGTCACGCGGGTGGTGTTCGTGCCCTTCGGCGACATCGCGGCCTTCGCGGCGCTGACTTTGGCGGCCTTCGAGACCGGCCGCCTGCCGCCGACCATCGGCCTGGTCCTGGTGCTGGCCGCGCTGGCCACGCTGACCGAGGTCGGTAGCCTGCTGCGGCGCGGCGAAGCACGCAAGGTGCCGAAGGCGATCCTGGCCTGGGGCGTGCTGCCCCTGCTGCCCTGCCTGCTGGCCTGGGCCACCTCGCGGCCCGGCATGCCGGCCGCCGTGCAGATCGCGGTCACGGTGCTGCTGGTGGTGCCGATCGCACCGCTCTTGGCGCGCGTGGTGTTCCAGCCGATCGCCGACGCCTCGGTGCTGGTGCTGCTGATCGTCTCGCTGGCGCTGCACTTCCTGCTGTCGGGCCTGGGCCTGCTGTTCTTCGGGCCTGAAGGCTCGCGCACCCAGCCGCTCGCGGGCGGCAGCATCGCGCTCGGCGACGGCTTCTCGGTCAGCGGCCAGGTGGTGCTGATGGTCGGCGCGGCGATCGTGCTGAGCGGCCTGTTCTTCCTGGTCTTCGAACGCACGGTGGCGGGCAAGGCCCTGCGCGCCACCGCAGTGAATCGTGTCGGCGCGCGGCTGGTCGGCATCCGGCCGGCCCGCACCGCGCTGCTGGCCTATGGCAGCGCCTCGCTGCTGGCCGGCCTGATCGGGGTGCTGATCGCCCCCGTCACCACCATGTACTACGACTCCGGCTTCATCATCGGCCTCAAGGCCTTCGTGGCCGCGATCATCGGCGGGCTGGTGAGCTATCCGATGACCGCCATCGGCGCGCTCGCCGTCGGCGTGGTCGAGAGCTTCGCCTCGTTCTGGAGCGGTGCGCTCAAGGATGTGATCGTCTTCAGCCTGCTGATCCCGGTGCTGATGCTGCGCTCCTTCATGAGCGTGCATTCGGAAGAGGAAGAAGACGAGGTGGACCAATGAACCTCCTCCGCACACGCAATTTCTGGATCGGCCTGGTGATCGTCGCATTGGCCGTCGCGCCGATGCTGGCCGGCAACTTCACGGTCTCGCTGCTCAACGACATCGGCATCGGCGCGCTGGTCGCGCTGGGCCTGGTGATGCTGACCGGCATCGGCGGCGCCACCTCCTTCGGCCAGGCGGCCTTCGTCGGCATCGCGGCCTATGCGACCGCGTGGCTCACCACCACGCAGGGCATGTCGCCGTGGATCGGCCTCTTGTTCGCGCTGCTGCTGACCGGGATGTCGGCGCTGGCCATCGGCATGCTCACCTTGCGGCTGGGCGGCCACTTCCTGCCGCTCAGCACCATCGCCTGGGGGCTGTCGATCGCGATGCTGTTCGGCAACGTCGATGCGCTGGGGCGGCACACCGGCCTGTCGAACATCCCGCCGCTGCGCATCGGCGGCTGGTCGCTGGCCGATCCGCGCGCCATCTACTACCTGATCTGGGCGCTGGTCGGGCTGGCCTTCCTGTTCAGCCACAACCTGCTGCGTTCGCGGCCCGGACGTGCGATCCGCAGCCTGCGCGGCGGCGCCACCTTGCTGGCCAGCGTCGGCGCCGATGCCTACCGCGTGCGGCTCGCGCTGTTCGTCACGGCGGCGCTGTTCGCGGGCCTCGCGGGCTGGCTCTATGCGCACATGAACCGCTTCGTGAGCCCGTCGCCCTTCGATGTCCGCGCCAGCATCGAGTACCTGCTGATGGCGGTGGCCGGCGGGCTCGGGCAGCTGGCGGGGGCGCTGGTCGGCTCGGCCCTGGTGCTGGTGCTCAAGAACGGCCTGCAGGACGTGCTGCCGATGCTCACGCAGCGTGCCGGCCAGCTCGAGGCGGTGGCCTTCGCGACCTTGTTCATCCTGCTGCTGCACTTCGCGCGTGGCGGCCTGATGGGCTTCGTGCGGCGCTGGACCGGCGGCCGTTTCGCCGCGGCGCCGTCGCGCGAGCCGGCGGCGGCGGTCGAACCGCTGCCGCACCGCAGCCTGCCCGACCGCGGCTCGCCGATCCTCTCGGTGACCGGCGCAGTCAAGCGCTTCGGCGGCCTGGTGGCGGTCAACGACGTCAGCTTCGATGTCAAGGCGGGCGAGATCGTCGGCCTGATCGGCCCCAATGGCGCCGGCAAGTCGACCATGTTCAACCTGCTGACCTGCACGCTGCCGATGACCGCGGGCCAGGTGCGCTTCCTGGGCCAGGACATCGCCGGCCTGCCGCAGCGCACGGTGGCGCGGCTCGGGCTGGCGCGCACCTTCCAGCACGTGAAGCTGCGCCCGCACATGAGCCTGCTCGACAACGTCGCGCTCGGTGCCCACTCGCGCACCACCTCGGGCGTGCTCAAGGCCGGGCTGCGGCTGGACCGCACCGAGGAGCGCCAGATCCTGCAGGAAGCGCAGCGCCAGCTCGACCGCATCGGCCTCGGCGACCGCGCGCACGAGCTCGCCGGCAGCCTGCCGCTGGGCACCCAACGCATTCTCGAGATCGCGCGGGCGCTGGCCGCCGACCCGGTGCTGCTGGTGCTCGACGAGCCCGCGGCCGGCCTGCGCCGCAAGGAGAAGATGGCGCTCGGCGAATTGTTGCGCAAGCTGCGCGATGACGGCGTGACGATCCTGATCGTCGAACATGACATGGACTTCGTGATGAAACTGGTGGACCGGCTGGTGGTGATGAACTTCGGCTCGAAGCTGGTCGAGGGCGTGCCCTCGGCGGTGCGGGCGGATGCGCGCGTGCAGGCGGCTTACCTGGGGAGCGTGGCATGACGGCCATGCTCGAAATCGGTGACCTGCATGTGTCCTACGGCCAGGTCGACGCGGTGCGCGGCGTCTCGCTGAGCCTCGAACACGGCCAGATCATTTCGGTGATCGGCCCCAACGGCGCCGGCAAGACCACGCTGCTGGCCGCGGCGATGGGCCTGCTGCCGAGCAAGGGGATCCTGAAGTTCGAAGGCGAGGACCTGCACGGGCTCGACGTCGAGGCGCGGGTCGAGCGCGGCCTGTGCCTGGTGCCCGAGAAGCGCGAGCTGTTCGGGGAGCTCAGCGTGCTCGACAACCTGCAGCTTGGGGCCTATTCCAAGCGACTGGGGAGCGCCGCGCTCAAGCGCCAGCTGCAAACGGTCTACGAGCGCTTTCCGCGGCTGGCCGAACGGCGCGCCCAGCGTGCCGACACGCTCTCTGGCGGCGAGCGCCAGATGCTCGCGGTCGGCCGGGCCCTGATGTCGGCGCCGCGCCTGCTGATGCTCGACGAGCCCAGCCTGGGCCTGGCGCCGCTGATCGTGCGCGACATCCTCCTGATCGTGCGCAAGCTGCGCGACGACGGCGTCTCGATCCTGCTGGTGGAGCAGAACGCGCGCGCCGCGCTCGAGAGCTCCGACCACGGCTACGTGCTGGAGACCGGCGAGATCGCGCTGTCGGGGCCTTCGGGGCAGCTCGAGAGCGACCCGCGCGTCCAGGCCACTTACCTCGGCGGAGGCACCGACGATGACGAATGAACCGCGCCAGCTGCCGGCCGCGCAGCGCACCCTGCCGGCGATGCTGCAGCGGCAGTCGGTGCGCTTCGGGCGGCGCCCGCTGCTGAGGGTCGCGGGCAGGACCTGGTCGCATGCCGATGCCGCCGAAGCGGCGGCGCGGCTGGCCGCGGCGCTGGCGCAATCCGGCGTGGCGCGCGGCGACCGCGTCGCGCTCATGAGCGGCAACTGCATCGAGTTCCTCGAGGTGTTCCTCGGCGCCGGCTGGCTCGGCGCCGTCACGGTGCCGGTCAACACCGCCTCGATGGGCCCGCAGATCGAATACTTTCTTTCCAACAGCGAGGCTCGGCTGCTGGTGATCGAGGCGGCCCTGCTCGAGCGGCTGCCGACGGCGGACCTGGGCCGCACGGCGTTGCAGGAGATCTGGGTCATCGGCGAATCGAACAGCCCGTGGCAGCCGCCCGCCGGCATCCGGCTCCTGCCGTACCGCCAAGGCGCCGAGCCGATCGCGCCGGCCGCGGTGCAGCCCGGCGATCCGCTGGCCATTCTCTACACCTCGGGCACCACCGGCCCGGCCAAGGGCGTGGTCTGCCCCCATGCCCAGTATTTCTGGTGGGGCGTGAACAGCGCCGAGGTGCTCGGTGTGGGCGCCGACGACGTGCTGTGCACCACCTTGCCGCTGTTTCATATCAACGCGCTCAATACCTTCTCGCAGGCCGCGCTCACGGGTGCCGAGGTGGTGTTCGAGTCGCGCTTCTCGGCCTCGGGCTTCTGGCCGTCGATGCGGGCGAACGGCGCCACCGTGGTCTACCTGCTCGGCGCGATGGTGCCGATCCTGCTTGCCCAGCCCGAAGGGCCCGGCGAGCGCGATCACCGCGTGCGCACCGGCCTCGGCCCCGGCGTGCCGGCGGCGGCGGGGCAGGCCTTCCTGGCGCGAACCGGCGTTCGGCTGCTCGAGGGCTACGGCTCGACCGAGACCAACTTCGCGATCGCCACCGCGCCCGATTCGCCGCGCGGCGGCGTCATGGGCTGGCTGCGGCCGGGTTTCCAGGCGCGGGTCGCCGATGCCGACGACGCCGAGCTGCCGCCCGGCGAGGCCGGCGAGCTGCTGCTGCGCGCCGACGAGCCCTATGCCTTCGCGAGTGGCTACTTCAACATGCCCGAGAAGACCGTCGAGGCCTGGCGCAACCTGTGGTTCCACACCGGCGACCGGGTGCTGCGCGAGGCCGACGGCGCCTTCCGCTTTGTCGACCGCATCAAGGACGCGATCCGGCGCCGCGGCGAGAACATCTCTTCCTTCGAGGTCGAGCAGGTGCTGCTGAGCCATCCGGCGGTCGCCGCCTGCGCGGTCTACCCGGTGCGCTCCGAGTTGGCCGAGGACGAGGTGATGGCGGCGCTGGTGGCCCGCGAGGGCAGCCGCATCGAGCCCGACGACCTGATGCGCTTCTGCGAGGCGCGCCTGCCGTACTTCGCGGTGCCGCGCTATCTCGACCTGCTGGAGGATCTGCCGCGGACCGAGAACGGCAAGGTGCAGAAGTACAAGCTGCGCGAGCGCGGCGTGTCGGCCGCCACCTGGGACCGCGGCCCGGCCGCGCGCGCCAAGGGCTGAGCTCGAAAAAAGCACCCGTGGTTAAAATGTTTAGTTGTCAACGGTTTATCCAGCCATGAAGAATGCATTGAATGGACGCCACGCGGTCGTGACCGGCGCCGCCCGCGGAATCGGCGCCGAGATCGCGCGCACCCTGGCGGCCGAGGGCGCCCGCCTGAGCCTGCTCGGCCGCGATCGTGCCGCGCTGGAGCGCGTGCGCGCCGAACTCGCGGGCAGCGGGCACGGCGTGGCCGCGGTCGATGTCGCCGATGCCGACTCGGTGCGCGCGGCCTTCGAAGCGGTGCGCGCGGTGTCGGGCCCGGTCGGGATCCTGGTCAACAACGCGGGCCAGGCCGAGAGCGCGCCTTTCCTCAAGACCTCGGTCGAGCTCTGGCAGCGCATGCTCGGCGTCAACCTCACGGGCAGCTTCCTCTGCGCGCAGGCGGCGCTGCCCGACATGCTCGACGCAGGCTGGGGCCGCATCGTCAACATCGCGAGCACGGCGGGCCAGAAGGGCTATGCCTACGTGGCCGCCTACGCCGCGGCCAAGCACGGCGTGGTCGGGCTCACGCGCTCGCTGGCGCTCGAGGTGGCGCGCAAGGGCATCACGGTCAACGCGGTCTGCCCGGGCTACACCGATACCGACATCCTGCGCAACAGCGTCGCCAACGTGGTCGGCAAGACCGGCCGCAGCGAGGCCGATGCGCTGGCCGAATTCGCGGTCGTCAATCCGCAGCGCCGCATCGTGCAGCCGGCCGAGGTGGCCGACGCGGTGCGCTGGCTCTGCGGCGAGGGCGCGGCGTCGGTCACCGGCCAGTCGATCTCGGTGTCGGGCGGAGAAGTCACATGATCGACAGCAGCAACGACCCCTCGCATGCGGCGCTCAGCGATGCCGAGGAACTGGGCCACGAGGCCCGCGCCGGCAACGACGACCACGCCGTGCTCAAGCTCTGGCTGCGCATGCTCGCCAGCACGACGCAGATCGAGGCCGAGATCCGCAAGCGGCTGCGCGAGCGCTTCGACATCACGCTGGCGCGCTTCGACTACATGGCGCAGCTCTACCGCTACAAGGACGGCCTCAAGATGCGGGTGCTGTCGCGCTACCTGATGGTCACGGGCGGCAACGTGACCGGCCTCACCGACGAACTCGAGCGCGAAGGCGTGGTCTCGCGCACCGCCAGCCCGGACGACCGCCGGGCCTGGATCGTGAGCCTCACGCCCAAGGGACGCCGCAGCTTCGAGGCCATGGCCAGCGAGCACGAGCAATGGATCCTCGAGATGTTCTCGGGGCTCGACATGAAGACGGTGAAGCAGTTGCACAGCCAGCTGGGCCAGCTGCGGGTGCATGTGATGCGCAACGAGGCCGCCGGCGAGGAGCCTTCGTGAGCGAAGCACTCGCCGGTGCGTTCCGCCGCGAGCGGCTGATCCGCTTCTCCGACTGCGACCCGGCGGGCATCGTCTTCTATCCGCAGTACTTCGTCATGTTCAACGGCCTGGTGGAAGACTGGGTCAACGCGATGGGCATTGGCTACCACCGGCTGATCACGGAGCAGCGCATCGGCCTGCCGACGGTGCGGATCGAGGCCGATTTCCGCGCCGTGAGCCGCTTCGGCGACAGCGTCACGCTGGCACTGGCGGTCGAGCGCCTCGGCACGCGCTCGCTGACCCTGGCGCTGCAATGCGTGGGCGTCGACGACGAACTGCGCATGCAGATGCGCCAGGTGCTGGTGACGACTTCGCTCGAGACGCATCGCGCGCTCGAGATCCCGGCGGCGCTGCGCGATGCGATCCTGCGCGGCATTCCCGACGGGGGCTGAGTCCTCGCTCAGGCCGCCAGGCCGTTCATGAGCCCGGTGCGCGGGTGACAGTTGATGTATTCGTAGCTCTGCTCGTCCGCCTTCAGCACCGAGACCTCGTGGTACACGCGCAGCTGCAGCTCGAAGTTGAGTTCCTGCACGTAGCGCATGAAGCTGCCGAAGATCGCCACGTGCGTGGGATGCGACTCGGCCCAGCGCTCCATGTCGGCCAGCGAGCGCCAGAAGCTCAGGCCGAAGGACTTCTGCAGCGGCGCGCCGCTGGCGTCAAGGTGGTGCATGTAGCGGTTGCTGTAGCAGCCGATCGCGAGGCCCTGGTCGCGCAGGAATTCCATGCCTTCGCGCAGCGTCGGCTCCATGTCCTCGAGGTAAAGCGTGCGCTCGCGTCCGGTGGTGTCGGTCCATTCCTGGCCCGAGCGGATCATCGCCACGTTCTGGTGGCCGGCGATGCGCACCCGCTGCCCCGGCGCGGGCGCGCCCGAGATCGCGCTGCGGCTTCCCGATGCCACCATCGCGTCGGTCTGCGACAGCGGAATCCGGTCGCGCATCGAACCCCAGTAGCCGTGCTCCCGGATCTCGCCGCTGACCCCGCCGCCCATCACCACGCCCACCCCTTCGAAGCGGTCGGGCGTGCTGAACATGGTTTCGTAGTGCGCGGCCCGTGGCGAGGCGATCTCGCGGAAATAGCCCAGTCCGTCGTCGAGCCGCGCGGGCGAGCGCCACCCGTCGTCGATCTCGGGCGTGGCGCACCAGCGCGCGAAGGCGGCCGGGTCGCTCCAGTACGCGATCGCGATCATGTTGTCGAAGCCCTCGGCGTCGACGAAGTGCGCCAGGTCATGGTGGCCCGGCCCGTCGGCGAGGCCAAAGCTGCGCGCGATCTTCATCAGGGCGGCGCAGGCGCGGCCCTGCAATCCGGGCCCGCGCGACTGCACGCCGAAGTAGCCCATCACCACCTGGCCCACGCCGGCGGCTGCGCGGGCCGACCAGACGGGGTAGGGCGGCGTGTAGTCGTCCTCTACCCGGCGCTGCCGGGTGCGCGGACATTTCAGGTGCTCGGCAATGGCGGATTCCATGGCGCTTCCCCTGTGACGTGGCGGCTCAGGCCACGACCGGTTGGCGGGCGGCAGCCGCAGCCGGTTCGACCGGCGTGGACACCGGCTCGGCGACAGCCTTCTCGGGCTCGGCCGGCCCCTGCAGCACCACCGGCTCGCGCCGCTTCCTGTTGAACAGCAGCTGCGTGACGTCGGGCCGCGAATAGTGGCCGGCCGGGTCGCCGGCGGCCTTGGCCAGCGAGATCGTCCCGAGGTCGATGTCGGCCACCACCAGCCCCTCCTCGTCCTCGGCCAGGTTCTTGCCGAGCGGCGAGCCGTCGGGCCCGTAGATGCGCGCGAAGCCGCCGCCGACCAGCAGCATCTGCTGCTTGCCGGCATCGGTGCACAGCAGCGCGTGCATCGCCTTCGACACCGTGGCGCAGGGCGCGACCACGAAGCACTGGCCTTCGGCCGCGTAGACCTGGCTGGCGGCGTTGTTGACCTCGGCGCCGAGCGCATAGGCGCCGCCGCGGTAGAGCGAGAAGCTGGGCCAGGCGCCGCAATGGATCTGCTCGTTCTGCGAATACATCGCGTACTTGCTGAGCGGCTGCAGGTGCTCCCAGCACGACAGCGAGCCGATGTTGCCGATCGGCGTCTCGACCACGCTGAGATCCGAGCCGTCGCCTTCGCCGAAGACGGTGCGCTCGACATGGGTCGGCTTCAGCTTGCGCCGCGTCTGCAGCGTGTGGCCCTGGTCGTCGATCAGCGCCTGCGCGATGTACAGGCTGCCCGCGGCCTTCTCGCTGTAGCCGAGCGAGACCCAGATCCGGTGCTTGCGCGCGGCCTCGCGGATGCGGTCGAACTCGGGCGAGCCGACCACCAGGGAATTGTCGTGGTAGCGCTGCACGAACTGCATGCCCCAGGCCGGCGAATCGAGCCAGATCCACCACGGATAGCCGGGCACCCAGGTCTCGGGAAAGGCGATCAGCTGCACGCCCTGGCCGGCCGCCTGCGCCATCAGGTCGATGGTCTTGTCGATGGTGCCGTCGAGGTCGAGGAAGACGGGGGCGGCTTGCACCGCGGCGACGCGCAGGCGGGGATGGGTGGTACTGGACATGGCGTTCTCCAAAAGGGGTGGAAGGGACCCGCGGCCTCCGGGTTAGCGCGGTGGCACACGGGTTGCTTGAAGCGTAAGTTCGCCGCCTGGAAAGCGCCTTGTCCGGAATTCGCGGCGTTCTTGATCCAGCGTCGCAGGCGGCCATTTCTGCGGAAGGAATCCCATGACCCGATTGCTCAGCACTGCCGTCGTTCCGCGCGCGCAGCGGCTCGCCTACTGGACCGACATGATTTGCAACGTTTATGTCCAGCTCGGCTGCGATGCGGTGCCGGGAGATCGCCCCAAGGGCGAATTCGACGGCAGCATCCAGCAGCACACGCTGCCCAGCCTCGATGTCTCGGTCGTCAGCTCGGGGCCGCAGAAGGTGATGCGCACGGCGGGCCACATCGCGCGCTCGTCGGACGACTATTTCCTGGTCAGCATCCAGGCCCGCGGCCGCGGCGTGGTGCGGCAGGACGGGCGCGATGCCGTGCTGTCGGTGGGCGACTTCGCGCTCTACGACAGCACGCGGCCCTACCAGCTGCTGTTCGACGATGCCTTCGAGCAGATCGTGCTCAAGTTGCCGGGCGAGCGCCTGCGCAGCGAGCTGCGCCAGACCGAGGCCCTGACCGCCACCACCGTGTCGGGCCGCGAGGGCGCCGGCCACCTGCTGCTGGGCATGATCCGCACGCTGCACGAGGACATCGACGCCCTGCAGCCGGCCTCGGCGCTGGCGGTCGCCAACGGCGTGCTCAACATCCTGGTGGCCGGGCTGCAGACGCTGCCGGCCGCACGCTCGCCGGGCTTGAGCAACCTGACCGCCTTCCACCTGGCGCGCATCAAGCGCCGCGTCGACGAACAGCTCGACGATCCGGCGCTGTCGGTCGGCACGCTGGCGGCCGCGCTCGGCCTGTCGGTGAGCCAGATCCATCGGGTGTTCAAGAGCGAGCCGGTGACGCCGGCGCAGTACATCTGGGAGCGCCGGCTCGAGGCCTGCAGCCGCGACCTGCTCGACCCGCGCGCCGCCGGCCGCACGGTCGGCGAGATCGCCTATGGCCGCGGCTTCAACGATGCGGCGCATTTCAGCCGGGCCTTCCGCGAGCGCTTCGGCTGCTCGCCGCGGGAGTGGCGGCAGCGCGTCGCGCATTGATTCGACCGCCGCGCCGCAGGGTGCGGGTTCCGGCATGATGTGCGACGGAGCCACACCGGAGCAAAGAATGGCGCGTGCCGAGAGAGACGAACCCGACCCCGAGGAAAGCAGCCGGGCGGAGGCCCTGGCCAGCGCCTTCACGGCGCCGCGGCCGAGCGTCGAGGAGCGCATGGCGGCCGGCAAGGCCTTGCGCGAGCGCGTTCCCCGGGCCCGCCACGGCGCCTTCGAGCGCCTGCCGGAGGTCGACCCGCTGGCCATCCTGAAGGCGCAGGCGGCCACCCGCCTGCAGCAGCTGGTGCCGGTGCGGCACGCCCGCATGCTGCAGTCGCCCTTCGCCTTCCTGCGCGGTTCGGCCGCGGTGATGGCGGCCGACCTGGCGCCCAGCCCGAGCACCGGGATCCGGGTCCAGGCCTGCGGCGACATGCACGTGGCGAACTTCGGCGTCTTCGCGTCCGCGGAGCGGCAGCTGGTGTTCGCCATCAACGATTTCGACGAAACGCAGCCCGGGCCCTGGGAGTGGGACGTCAAGCGGCTGGCGGCCAGCGCCTTCGTGGCCGCCCATCACCTGGGCGGCGACAAATCCGAGCGCGAGGCGGCCGCGAGGGCCGCGGTCGAGAGCTACCGCGAGCGCATGCGGCGCTACGCCGGCATGGGGCAGCTGGAGATCTGGTATGACACCATCCACAGCGATCGGCTGGTGGAATCGCTGCCACCGGCCTGGCGAGGGAGTGCGGGCGCGGTGCTCGACAAGGCGCGCAAGCGCACCCACATGCAGGTGCTCGACAAGATGACCGACCTGGTGGACGACCAGCACCGGATCATCGAGCAGCACCCTTTCATCGTGCGCTCGCCCCTGACTTCGATGGGGCGTCCGGTGGACGAGGCGATCGGCCATTGCCTGGCCCACTACCTCGAGTCGCTGGCGCCCGAGCGCCGGCTGCTGCTGTCGCGCTACCGGATCGTCGATGCGGCGCAGAAGGTGGTCGGGGTGGGCAGCGTCGGCACCCGCTGCTGGATGGTGCTGATGCAGGGGCGCGACGAGGACGACCCCCTGTTCCTGCAGCTCAAGGAGGCGCAGCCTTCGGTGCTGGCCCCCTTCGCGGGCGATGTCGACCCGGCCCACGCCCCGGCCAACCAGGGCGAGCGCGTGGTCCGGGGGCAGCGGCTGATCCAGGGTTCACCCGACATCTTCCTCGGCTGGGGCCGGATCGACGGCGTGCACTTCTACATCCGGCAGTTGCGCGACATGAAGGGCGGCATCGACCTGGCGCCGGGCGAGACCAGCCCGGGCGGCTTCATCGAGTACTGCAGGCTGTGCGGCTGGGCGCTGGCCCTGGCGCATGCCAAGTCGGGCGATGCCGCGATGATCAGCGGCTATCTGGGCAAATCGGATGTGTTCGACGACGCGCTGGTCGAGTTCGCCACCGCCTATGCGGGGCAGACCCGGGCCGACCACGAGCGCTTTGCGGCGGCGGCGAAGGAGGGGGTGGTGGCGGTGGCGTCGGGCGCGTAGCCCTGCCTCAGATCACCCCGCGCTCTCGCAGCACCCGGCACCCGGTCGTGCCGCCAGATCCTGCGCCAGCGCCGCGCCCTCGGGTGTGGCGATGTCCAGCGTGATCGAGTGCTTGGCCAGGGCTTGATTGCCGCTGGCGATGCGCGCGACTATGCTGGCGGTAGCGCTGACGCCGCTTGGTTTCCAGCGCGGGCTTCACGAAGGAGTGTGCGCCATGGAACACCCGCTCGACAGTCAATCTCTTCCGCCGTCAATGGTGGCGCCCGCCGTGCGCCGGGTTGGCGCGATGCGGCCCTTCGTTTGGCTGCGCTTGGGCGCACGCGATCTGGCGTTCCGGCCAGGCTTGAGCCTCGGTGTCGGTGTGCTGGTTGCAGTTGCAGGCCTGGCCCTGATGGCCGCGACCTGGGATGCCACCTACCTTGCGCCAACTCTGCTCGGCGGCTTCTTGCTGGTGGCACCCTTCCTCGCGATGCCCCTGTACGCACTGTCGCGCCAGCGGGAGCAGTCCGCCGCGCCGGACTCCGCATTGGCGCTTGGCGCGTGGCGCGGCAACGCCGGCTCGATCGCGCTGTTCGGATTGGTGCTCACGCTGGCGTACTTTGCCTGGGAGCGCCTGGCAGCGATCGTCTTCGCACTGTTCTTCACCGAGCACGTGCGGCACGCGTCGCACCTGCCCGCAGCGCTGCTGCTGTCGGGCCAGCCGGTCGGTCTTGTGCTTGCCTTCTTCGCGCTTGGCGCCGCGGTGGCAGCGCTCGTCTTCGCGCTCGGCGTCGTCAGCGTGCCGTTGCTGGTGGATCGCCCCGTGGACGTGATCACCGCGGTGCTGACCAGCCTGCGCTGCTGCGCCCGCAATCCGGTGGCCATGCTGCTGTGGGCCGTGTTGATCGCAATGCTGACGGCCCTCGGTTTTGCGACGTTCATGCTCGGGCTCATCGTCATCTTCCCGTGGCTGGCACACGGGAGCTGGCACGCCTATCGCGAGATGGTGGACGGGTGATCCTGCGCGGGCAGCGGTATCAGTGCTTCCAATGCGCTGACCACCGTCTCTACTGGGAAGGCGAGACCGGAGCTGCCGCGCCTGCCGGCAAGCCCGCAAGCATCCATGAACGTCAAAATGTAATACGAATTGACTAATTCGACATCGCGGCCGTCAAATGGCCAAGGCCATCCACCTCGCCCTGGCCCGAAACCACCCCGCGCGAAGGAGAGACGACATGCCCAAGGTAGTAATCACAGCGCAGATTGAAGACCCGGACAAGTGGGAGAAGGGCTTCCGGACCCACGGTCCGCTGTTCAGGAGCCAAACCGTCACCAAGCCAATCAGCTTCGCGACCATCGCAGGCAATCAAGTCGCGGTGTGCGCCGAGCCCGATGACCTGGACGCGTTCATGAAGGGCATGGATTCCCCCGCGACGGCGGAAGCCATGGCCTTCGATGGCGTCAAGAGAGAGACCGTCAAGATATTCGTCCTTGACAAGGAATTCAAGGTCTAGCGAGCAAGGTGCACGACGAGCGACGACTCGAGCACGGCCGACTGGTCGGGCGAGCAGAACCTCTTCGTAGGAGCCGGGCGTACCCTGCTGTGCTCCCCGGCGGGTCGATGGGGCTTTGAGTGCCGCAAGGCCCACGCACAGCCGGCGGCACGTGTCCATGAACTTTGGAGAAGTCTATGAAGTACATCGTGAGTTGGACTGTTCCGCAAGGCACATTCAATGCCGCCATCGCCCGCTTCCTGGAAACAGGTGGAGCGCCGCCCAAGGGGGTTGAACTTGTCGGGCGCTGGCATGGAATGAGTGGCCAAGGTTTCGCGATCACCGAGTCGAACGACGCGAAGGCAATGTTCCTGTATCAGGCTCAGTGGGCTGACTTGCTCGCCATGACGGTGACTCCCTGCCTTGAGGACGCTGATGCCGGGTCGGTGCTGGCTTCCCTGGGGAAGCGCTGAGGCCCGCGGCCGACCATTCACGGCATGGCGACGTCCTCGAGGGTCGAGAAAAGCACCTCGAAGATTTCCCGTGTCGTAACTGAACCCTGCGCGTCCTTCTTGAGCTGGATGAGTTGCTGTGCATCCGGCAACCCGGCGGGTATCACCATCGTGCCGCCTGGCTTCAACTGATAGATGAGCGCCGGCGGGATCAGCTCGGGGGCCGCCGTTACGATGATCTTGTCGAATGGTGCGTGCTCGGGCCAGCCATGGCTGCCGTTGCCGATCAGGATCTCGACGTTGGCATGTCCTTGGTCGGCCAGCCGATGCCCGGCTTGCTCGGCCAGTTCCTCGACGATCTCGACAGTGAAGACGCGGTGCGCGAGCTCCGCCAGGATGGCCGACTGGTAGCCCAGCCCGGTACCGATCTCGAGCACCGTGTCGGTCGGTTGGACGCCGAGCAGGTCGGTCATCACGGCGACGATGAAGGGTTGCGAGATCGTCTTGCCGTAGCCGATCGGCAAGGGGGAATCGACGTAGGCGTAGGGCCGCAGTTCGAACGGCACGAACGCGTGGCGCGGCACCGTGGCCATGGCGTTCATGACCCTCGAATCCAGCGCCGCCTTGCCCAGATACGTGGTCGAGAAAACAGTCTTGGCCGCGATCTCGGCCAGCATGCGCTGCCGCAGCATCGTGAAGTCCGGTTCGCTCATGGTGCCCTCGGGCGTGCCGGCACGAGCCTATTCGCTCGGCGTGCGGATGTTGGGGAATGCGTGCGCGATCGCCTTGCGTTGCACATCGGCGTCGTACCAGCAGAGCGCCCCTTCCTGCTCATCGCGTGTCAGCTTGTGCGTGCCGTCGCAGAAGGGCTGGTTCGCCGACAGGCCGCAACCGCAGATGAATTTCGTCTCGCCGCCGATGTCTATCGGATAGGGCTTGCTGCGCGTGCGCATGACCAGTCTCGCCATGATTGCCTCCACAGGGTTAGAAGCGGCGCAAAGACGTATCTTCCGCATTTGAGCAAAGCGCCCCGGCAACTTCAACCGGGAGACCCTGATGGACGAAGAGGCACTCGGCCTGGGCATCGCGCTTCGAAGGAGAGGCGCCCTGTGACGCGTTCTTGGGGTGGCCGGTTCGCCCCTCATCGCGGACATCAACGGTGAGCACTGGGGTGTGGCACAGACCCGGGAGCCGGGCTTCCCATCGTTCGGCAGGGGCGTGCGGGCGAACCCGGCCAGTCCGGGTTGAGGCCGTCAAGCGGGCGGCACCAGCGCCCGCTTGAGGATCTTCCCGGTCGACGTGGTAGGCAGCGCATCCAGCACCTCGATGCGCGACGGCCGCTTGTACGGCGACAGGTTCTGCCGCAGATGCGCCTGCAGGGCGTCGGGGTCGAACGCGGCGCCGGACTCGAGTTCGACGAAGGCCGCAATCGCCTCGTTGCCGTCGGACTCCGGCACGCCCACCACCGCACTCAGGTGCACGCCCGGGAAGCGGTTGAGCACGCCCTCGACCTCGGCCGGGTACACATTGAAGCCCGAGCGGATGATCATCTCTTTCAGGCGCCCGACGACGAACAGCGCGCCGTCGGCAGCGAGACGGCCGAGGTCGCCCGAGGCATACCAGCCGCCGGGCCGCATGGCCTGCGCCGTGGCGTCGGCATCCCGGAAGTAGCCCAGCATCAGGCCGGCGCCGCGCAGCCAGATCTCGCCGACCTCGCCGGGTGCTGCGTCACGGCCTTCGGCGCTGACGATGCGGGCCTCGCCGCCTTCGACGAGGTAGCCGGCCGAAGTGTCGTCGCGCGCCACGCCGCGCCGGGTCAGGAAGACCGAGCCCGCATACTCCGACAGGCCGTAGCCGTAGTGCAGCGGCTGGCCGAACAGCGCCTCGACGCGCTGCTTGAGCCCAGCGTCGAGCGGCGCCGAGCCGGTGTAGACATAGCGCAGATGCGGAAAGTCAGGCGTCGCGGCCCGGGCCTCGACGTGGGCCAGCAGGCGCGCGTACATCGTCGGCGGCCCCAGCAGGTTCGATACTTTTTCCTGCGCGAGCGCATGCAGCAGGTCGTCGGGCGAGAAGCTGCCGCGCAGCACCAGCGATGCGCCGCCGCTCAGCGAGGCCATCAGCACCGTGCCGAGGCCGAAGATGTGTGTCATCGGCAGGAAGGCGTAGGCGCGGTCGTCGGCCCTCAGGGCGCGCGAGGCCGCGGAGACGCGGCCGAAATGCAGCAGCCCGCGGTGCGACACCATCACGCCCTTGGGCGTGCCGGAGGTGCCCGAAGTGAAGATGATCGCGGCGGTGTCGGCCAGCGCGGGATTCGGCTCGGGGGTGGCGGCGGCGCGCAGCGGCGAGCGCAGCACGCCGGGCAGGGCGCTGGGCACCGCTTGCGCGCGATGCGCATGTTGGAGCGCCGCGGCGGAACCCGCGCCGGTGAAGTAGCAGAGGCGCGCGTCGGCCCGCTCGACGATCGCGTCAATCTCGCCCGGCGACATCCGCGCATTGACGCCGCACGACCAGGCGCCGACCTGGCTGCAGGCCATGATCAGCGCGATGTGGGCGGCGCAGTTCTCGGCCACCAGCAGCACGCGGTCGGTCGGCCGCACGCCGGCATCGATCAGGTCGGCCGCAGCGGCCTCGACCATCGTCTGCAGCGACGCATACGAGGTGTCGTCCGCGGATTCGTGCAGGAAGATGGCGTCGGGGGTTGCGGCGGCGCGGAGCGCCAGCCGTTCATGGATTCGCTTCGGCACGTTATTCCGCCTCGATGCCCTTGGAGACCGTGGCCCACAGCTTGCGGTCCGACAGCCCCTTCTCGGCCAGCACCGAGGGGGCGCCCGACCAGACTTCGTAGCCTTGCTCGAGCAGCCGCGCCGCGACCGCCTGGCGCGCCAGCACCTTGACGGCCGCCGCGTTGACGCGCGCCACCAGCGCCGGGTCCATGCGGGCCGGGCCGTAGAGGCCGAACCAGCCGCCGACGTCGAAATCGGCGACACCGGACTCGATCATGGTCGGCACGTCGGGCAGCATGCGGTTGCGCTGGCGCGAGGTGACCGCGAGCGCCCGCACCTTGCCCGATTCGATGAAGGGCCGCGAGGTGGCGATGATGTCGAACATCATCGACAGCGTGCCGCCCATCACGTCGGCCAGGGCCGGGGCGCTGCCCTTGTAGGCCACGTGCGCCATCGGCGCGCCGCCCATCTTCTCGAGCAGCGCGCCGCTCAGGTGGTTCGACGAGCCGACACCGGCCGAGCCGTAGAAGACCTTCTGGGGATTGGCCTTGGCATAGGCCAGCAGCTCGGCCACGCTGCGCACCGGCAGATCCTTGTTGACCACGAGAACGTTGGTGTAGGCCACCAGCGGCGCGATCGGCGTCAGGTCCTTCATCGGGTCGAAGGGCATCTTGCGCTGCACATTCGGATTGATCGTGATCGTCGGGCTGGCGCCGAAGAACAGCGTGGCGCCGTCGGGCACCGCCTTGGCGACCATGTCGCCGCCCATCGAGCCGCCCGCGCCGGGCCGGTTCTCCACGATCACCTGCGTGCCCAGCTCCTGCGCGAGTGCGGGGGCGAGCAGGCGTGCTGCGCCGTCGACCGGGCCGCCCGGGGTGTAGCCCACCACCAGCTTGATGAGCGTCGGCAGTGGGGGCTGCTGGGCCAGTGCTCTCGTGGGGATGAGCAATGGAACGAGTGCCGCGCCTGTCAGCAATGCGAGCGCATGCCTGCGCGTGAGTTCAACGTCTTTGGCTATTTGTGAGTTGGTCATGCTGTCTCCTTGTTGTCTTTGATGCTTTCCCATGGATGCGCGCCCGGTATGCGCTGCGTCCCGTGCGACCCCACTGCGCCGGCCCTTCGGGCTGCCTTGCGCTGCTCGCCTTTCGCGGGGTCTCGCTCAAACTCGCCTTCGGCTCAAACAGTCGCGAGCCCTGATCCGCGAAAGGCTGCGCTGCTCAGCGGCGCAGAGGGGATCGCCCGCGCCGCACCGCATACCGGGCTCCGTGGGGGTGCGACGGGCGGGCGCGCCTCGGGCGGCGCAAGCGGCGTGTGACGTCGGCCGGCCCAGGGCACACCGCCCATCGTCGCTCCCCGCAGCGGGAGCCCTCATAGTTCCAACACCTGCCGAGCCAGGATGTTCCGCTGAATCTCGTTGGTTCCCCCGTAGATCATCGCGGAGGTCGAACCGATCAACGGCGACAGCGCGTTGAAGGGCTGCCCATCCAGATCGACGTCCCCCGCGATCGCGCCCTGTTCCTCGCTGGCCTCGACCAGCAGCGCACCGATGCGGTGGTAGGTCTCGCTGGCCCAGATCTTGAGCAGCGAGACCGATGCAGGCAGCGGCTTGCCGGCCTTCACGATGTGGGCGAAGCCCGCATAGGCCGCCGAGAGATCCGCGACGTCGAGCCGCAGCACCGTGTAGCGCTGCGCGAACACCGGGTCGGCGAACAGTCGCCGTGCGTTCGCGAGCCGCGCCAGCTGGCCCAGTGCGTACTGCGATTGCTTCGGGCTGCCGAGGAAGATGCGCTCGAAGCCCAGCAGCGCCTTGGCGATGGTCCAGCCGCCGTGCAGCTTGCCGACCAGGTTCCCGGCCGGCACCCGCACGTTGTCGAAGAACACCTCGCAGAACTCGGGCTCGCCGGCCAGCGTGCGGATCGGCCGGATCGTGATGCCGGGCGTGCGCAGGTCGCACAGCAGGAAGCTGATGCCCTCCTGCTTCTTGGCTTCCTTGTCGGTGCGCACCAGCATGAAGATGTGGTTGGCGTCCTGCGCCAGCGTGGTCCAGATCTTCTGGCCGTTGACGACGAAGTGATCGCCCTCGGCATCGCGCGCCTGCACGGCCTCGCAACGCAGGCCCGCGAGGTCGGAACCGGCATTCGGTTCGGAATAGCCCTGGCACCAGATGTGATCGCCGGCCAGGATCCGCGGCAGGAAGCGCTGCTGCTGCTCGGGTGTGCCGTGCTGGATCAGCAGCGGTCCGATCATCACGATGCCCTGGTCGGGCGCGCGCGCCACCCCGTACTGCTCCAGCTCCTCGATCCAGGCGATCATCTTGTCGGCGGGCAGGCCCATGCCGCCTTGCGCCTGCGGCCAGGCCGGCGCGATCCAGCCCTGGGCCGACAGCGTGAGGTACCAGTCGCGCACCTCGCTCCATCGCGCGCGGTGCGAGAGGTAGCGCAGGGGCGCCGGGTAGCGCTGCTGCAGGAAGGCGCGCACCATGCGGCGGAATTCGGCCTCGGGCATCGCGCCCCAGTCGGCGCTGCGCGGGAACTCGCCCGGCCAGGCGATGGCGGCCTCGGTGCGCTCCGTGACGTCGGCCAGCGCGGCATAGCGCCGCTGGTGCGCCGTGACATTGCCGAGCCAGGCCGAGAGCCGCAGGGTGCGCTTGTAGAACAGGCTCAGGTCGCATTCCTGCGTGTAGCCGATGGCGCCGTGCAGCTGCACCGCCGAGCGCGAGGCCTGGAGCGCCGCCGCGGTGCAGCGCGCGTTGACCCGGCTGGCTTCGGCCTCGAGCCGCTCGACGGCGATGCCGGCCGGATCGCCGGCCAGCGCCAGCACCTCGTCGAGCGTCGCCCGCGCGATCTCGAGGTGGATGAACATGTCGACCGCGCGATGCTGCAGCGCCTGGAAGGAGCCGATCGGCTTGCCGAACTGCGTTCGCGTGCGCAGGTAGGCGAGCGTCTGCGCGAGCATCGCCTGCCCGGTGCCGAGCAGTTCGGCCGCCTGGAGGATCTGGCCTGCGGCGAGTGCATGCCGCAGGGCATTGCGGGCCGACGGTCCTTGCGCCAGCACGGCGCTCGCGGGCAAGGCCACGCGATCGAAGCGCAGCGTGGCGGCCTGCTCGCCATCCACCAGCGGCATCGGCGTCTCGGTGACGCCGTCGGTGCCGCGCGGGACCCACAGCAGCACGGTGTCGTCGTCGCCGCGGGCCGATACCAGCCAGCCGCTGGCGGCGCGGCCCGGTAGCACCATGAGCTTCTCGCCCTGCAGCAGCACGCCGCCCGCGGGTCCGGGCTCGCAGCCGCAGTCGAGCGGCACGTCGCTGAGGTCGCCGGCGCTTTCCTGCCAGGCCAGCGCCGGCAGGCTGCGGCCCGCCACCAGGTCTTCGAGCAGCGCCGCGGCCGGGGCGCTGTCGAGGCGGGTCAGCAGCAGGGCGCCGAGGCCCGCGACCGCCAGCAGCGGTTCGGGCGCGACATGCTCGCCGGCGGCGCGCAGGATCTCGGCGGCGCCTGCCAGGTCGAGGGCCAGCCCGCCCGCCGACTCGGGCGCCAGCATGCCGGGCCAGCCCAGTGCGGCCAGTTCGGCCCAGCTGGCGGCCGCCGTTTGGCCGCGCTCGGCCTCGGGCTGCTCGGCGAGTGCGCGGCAGCGGCGAACGCTGTCGCTGCGAGTGAAGTAGTCCAGCGCCGCTTCGCGGATCGCTGACAGGGAATCGGAATCCATGGCGTGTTGGGGGGTGGCAGTGAGATCGAGGGCAAGCGTGCCAGAAGCACCCTGCGAGCGGCATTCGCCATTGCTGAAGGCAGGTTTCGGCAATGACTGACCCAGGGCGGCCGCGAAGGGCTAGATTTGCAGCCTTGCCCTTTTCCCCGATACCCATGACCAAGATCAAGAAGTCCCTGCACACCGAGCTCGGCCACAGCACGCCCGACAGGATCACGGTGCGCGGGCGCGACCTGCCGTCCGAAATCCTCGGCCACCTGAACCTCGGCGACATGGCCTTCCTCGAGCTCACCGGCCGCATCCCGACGCCGCAGGAATCCGTCACCTTCAACGCCATCGTGGTCACGCTGGTCGAGCACGGCATCACGCCGAGCGCGCTGGTCGCACGCCTGACCTATACCGGGGCGCCCGAGGCGCTGCAGGCCGCCGTGGGCGCGGGCCTGTGCGGGCTCGGCAGCGTGTTCGTCGGCAGCACCGAGGGCGCCGCGCGCATGCTCTACGAGGCGATCCCGCCCGGCACCGCACCGGCCCGGCCGCTCGCCGACATGGCGCGCGAGATCGTTGCCGCGTTCCGCGAGCGCAAGGAGATCCTGCCCGGCCTGGGTCATCCGCTGCACAAGCCGATCGATCCGCGCACGCCGCGGCTGTTCCAGATCGCAGCCGAGAACGGCCTGTCGGGTCATTACGTGGCGCTGATGCAGGCGGTGCAGGCAGAAGCCGAACGGGTGTCGGGCAAGTCGCTGCCGATCAATGCCACCGGCGCCGTCGGTGCGATCGCCGCCGAGTTCGGTTTCCCGTGGCGCATCATCCGCGGCTTCGGCGTGATGGCGCGCGCCATCGGCCTGGTGGGCCACATCCTCGAGGAGATCGACGACCCGATGGGGATCGAGATCTGGCAGCGGGTCGAGCGCGAGGCCGGCGGACCACGCCAGGACTGAAGCGAGAAGCAGCCCATGACCGAAGCCCTCGACATCGACCACCTGCAAAGCTGGATCGGCCGCACCGAGACCCGCGACGACCCGATGTCGCCCTGGACCGCGAGCGCGCTGGCTGCCACCCTGCGCAACGACGACCAGCCCTGGCAGGCCGGGCAGGCGTTGCCGCCGCTGTGGCACTGGTGCTACTTCCTGCCCACGGCGCCGCAGAGCCAGCTCGGGCCCGACGGCCATCCGGCCCGCGGCGGCTTCCTGCCGCCGGTGCCGCTGCCGCGCCGCATGTGGGCCGGCAGCCAGCTCGAGTTATTCGCGCCGCTGCCGCTGGGCGCGCCGGCGCGCAAGACCTCGCGCGTGGCCGACGTCACGCTGAAGCAGGGCAAGGCCGGCGCGCTGGTGTTCGTCCAGGTGGCGCACGAGGTGCACGCCGGCCCCACGCTGCTGCTGCGCGACACGCACGACATCGTCTACCGCGAGGCGGCGAAGCCGGGTGAATCCGCGCCGCCGCAGGCACCGCCGGCCGATGCCACCTGGTCGGTCGAGCACCGGCCCGACGCGACGCTGCTGTTCCGTTACTCGGCGCTGACCTTCAACAGCCACCGCATCCACTACGACCATCCCTACGTCACGCAGGTCGAGGGCTACGACGACCTGGTGGTGCACGGGCCGCTGATCGCCACGCTGCTGCTCGAAGCGGCGCAGTTGCACCACCCGGGCCAACACGTGCGCGCCTACCGCTTCAAGGCCGTGCGGCCGCTGACCTGCGGCCGCCTGCTGCGGGTTTGCGGCCATGCGGCCGATGCCGATGGCAAGGTCGCGCTCTGGGCCGAGGACGGCCAGGGCGCGCTGCTGATGCAGGCCAGCGCCGAATTCACTTCCTCCTGATCCCCATGACCGATTCCACGCCCCGCCACCAAGACATCCGCGACGCCGTGCGCGACCTCTGCGCCCAGTTCCCCAACGAGTACTTCCGCAAGGTCGACGAGGCCCGCGCCTACCCGGCCGAGTTCGTCGACGCATTGACCAAGGCTGGCTGGATGGCCGCGCTGATCCCGCAGGCGTACGGCGGCTCGGGCCTGGGCCTGACCGAAGCCTCGGTGATCATGGAGGAGATCAACCGCGCCGGCGGCAACTCGGGCGCCTGCCACGGCCAGATGTACAACATGGGCACCTTGCTGCGCCACGGCTCCGAGGCCCAGAAGCAGCAGTACCTGCCGAAGATCGCCAGCGGCGAGCTGCGCCTGCAGTCGATGGGCGTGACCGAGCCCTCGACCGGCACCGACACCACGAAGATCAAGACCTCCGCGGTGAAGAAGGGCGACCGCTACGTCATCAACGGCCAGAAGGTCTGGATCTCGCGCATCCAGCACTCCGACCTGATGATCCTGCTGGCGCGCACCACGCCGCTGGCCGATGTGAAGAAGAAGTCCGAGGGCATGTCGATCTTCATCGTCGACCTGCGCGAGGCCATCGGCCACGGGCTCACCGTGCGGCCGATCCTCAACATGGTCAACCACGAGACCAACGAGCTGTTCTTCGAAAATCTGGAGATCCCGGCCGAGAACCTGATCGGCGAGGAAGGGCAGGGCTTCAAGTACATCCTCGACGGCCTCAACGCCGAGCGCACGCTGATCGCGGCCGAATGCATCGGCGACGGCCACTGGTTCATCGACAAGGTCACGGCCTACACCAAGGAGCGCGTGGTCTTCGGCCGCCCGATCGGCCAGAACCAGGGCGTGCAGTTCCCCATTGCCGAGGCCTTCATCGAGATCGAGGCGGCCGACCTGATGCGCTACGAGGCCTGCCGCCGCTTCGATGCGCGGGAATCCTGCGGCGCGCAGGCCAACATGGCGAAGTACCTGGCGGCCAAGGCCTCGTGGGAAGCCGCCAACGCCTGCCTGCAGTTCCACGGCGGCTTCGGCTTCGCCTGCGAATACGACATCGAGCGCAAGTTCCGCGAGACCCGGCTCTACCAGGTGGCGCCGATCTCGACCAACCTGATCCTGAGCTACGTGGCCGAGCACCTGCTCGGGCTGCCCCGGAGCTTCTGATGCGACCCCTCGAAGGCATCACCGTCCTGACGCTCGAGCATGCCATCGCGGCGCCTTTCTGCACCCGCCAGCTGGCCGACCTCGGCGCCCGCGTGATCAAGGTCGAGCGGCCCGGCAGCGGCGACTTCGCGCGCGCCTACGACCAGCGCGTGCACGGACTGGCCTCGCATTTCGTCTGGACCAACCGCTCGAAGGAGAGCCTGACCCTGGACGTGAAGCACCCCCAGGGCCAGGAGATCCTGCAGCGCCTGGTGGCCGAGGCCGACGTGCTGGTGCAGAACCTCGCGCCCGGCGCTGCGGCGCGGCTGGGCCTCTCGCACGAGGCGCTGGCGCCCGATCATCCCGGTCTGGTCGTCTGCGGAATCTCGGGCTACGGCGATGATCCGCAGCAGCCCGGCCCGTACCGCGACAAGAAGGCCTACGACCTGCTGATCCAGAGCGAGTCGGGCTTCCTGTCGGTCACCGGCACGCCCGGCGAGATGGCCAAGGCCGGCTGTTCGATCGCCGACATCGCGGCCGGCATGTACGCCTACAGCAACATCCTGGCGGCGCTGCTGCAACGCGGCAAGACCGGCAAGGGCTGCCGCATCGACGTCTCCATGCTCGAGAGCATGGCCGAGTGGATGAGCTTTCCGATGTACTACGCCTTCGAGGGCGCGGCGCCGCCGCCGCGCGCCGGCGCGGCGCACGCGACCATCTATCCCTACGGCCCGTTCCCGGCCGGCGACGGCAAGCTGGTGATGCTGGGGCTGCAGAACGAGCGCGAGTGGCAGCTGTTCTGCGTCCGGGTGCTCGAGCAGCCCGATCTCGCGACCGACGTGCGCTTTGCTTCCAACACACTGCGCACCGCCTCGCGCGAGGCGCTGCGCGAGATCATCGTGCAGGCCTTCGCGCCCTTCACCGCGGCCGGGATCATCGAGCGCCTCGATGCGGCGCAGATCGCCAACGCGCAGGCCAACACCATGCACGACGTCTGGAACCATCCGCAACTGCAGGCACGTGGGCGATGGACCGAGGTCGGCACCAGTGCCGGGCCGATCCCTGCGCTGTGGCCGCCCGGCATGCCGAGCGAATGGAATCCGCGCATGGACCCGGTGCCCACGCTGGGCCAGCACACCGACGCGATCCTGGCCGAGATCGGCTACGACGCGGCAGCCATCGCGGCGCTGCGTGCCGAAGGCGCAATCTGAGACCTTGCGGGACAGACCAAGAAACTGCGAAGCAGTTTTTGCTCTGTCCTCAACTGACTAGATCTTTGTGAACAAGCAGACCCCCACCATGAACGATCATCCCAGCCAGACCCTCGCCACCTTCGCCGCCGAACTCTCGTTCGCACAGATTCCCGATCCGGTGCTGCGCCGCGCCGAGGACCTGATGCTCGACTGGCTCGGCTCCGTGCTCGCGGCCCGCTCGGCGCGGCCGGTGCGCAGCATCCAGCGCTTCGCCGAGATGATGGGCCCCGCCGACGGCCCCAGCGAAGTGCTGATCTCGCGCCGCACCACCTCGCCGCTGTTCGCGGCGCTGGTCAATGCCGCAGCCTCGCACTACGTCGAGCAGGACGACGTCCACAACGGCTCGGTGTTCCATCCGGCGGCCGTGGTGTTCGGGCCGGCGCTGGCCACCGCGCAAGCCGTCGGCGCGAGCGGTGCGCAGCTGCTCACGGCCGTGGTGGCCGGCTATGAAGTCGGCATCCGGGTCGGCGAGTTCCTCGGCCGCTCCCACTACCGCACCTTCCACACCACGGCCACGGCGGGCACGCTGGCGGCCGCAGCGGCGGTGGGCCGGCTGCTCGAACTGTCGCCGGCGCAGATGCTGCACGCCTTCGGTTCCGCTGGCACGCAGTCGGCCGGCGTCTGGGAGTTTCTGCGCGACGCCGCCGATTCGAAACAGCTGCACTGCGCCCATGCGGCCGCAAGCGGACTGATGTCGGCCTACCTCGCGAAGGATGGCTTCACCGGTGCGCAGCATGTGCTCGAAGGCGCGCAGGGCCTGGGAGTGGGCATGTCGACCGACGCCGATCCGTCGCGCCTCGTCGATGGCCTGGGCACGCGCTGGGCGCTGGCCGAGACCTCGTTCAAGTACCACGCCTCCTGCCGCCACACGCACCCGGCCGGCGATGCGCTGTTGCTGGCGATGACGAAGCACGGGCTGAAGCACGGCGACATCGCGCGCGTCGTGACCCATGTGCACCAAGGCGCGATCGACGTGCTGGGCCGCGTCGCGGTGCCGACCACCGTGCACCAGGGCAAGTTCTCGATGGGCACCGTGCTGGGGCTGATCGCGGTGCATGGCCGCGCCGGCCTGACCGAGTTCGACCGCGACTACCTCGCGCCCGAGGTCGCGGCCTTCCGCGACAAGGTCATGATGGAACTCGACCGCGAGGTCGACAGCGCCTACCCGGCGCGCTGGATCGGCAAGGTCAGCGTCACGACCACCGATGGGCGCATCTTCCCGGGCCGCGTCGACGAACCCAAGGGCGATCCCGGCAACACGCTGAGCCGCGCCGAGATCGAGGACAAGATGAAGCGGCTCGCGCAGTACGGCGAGGCCGCCACGCCATCGGAGGCCGAATCGCTGTGCCAGCGCATCTGGAGCCTGGCCGAAGCGCCGCGCGTCGAACGCCTGCTGAGCTGAGGGATCGGGATGTCTTCCACTTCGACGCCGCGTCCGCCTGCCCGCAGCCTGCTCTTCGTGCCGGGCCACCAGCCCGCGCGTTTCGACAAGGCCTGCGCAAGCGGCGCCGATGCGGTTGTGCTCGACCTCGAGGACGCCGTGCCGCCGGATCGCAAGGACGAGGCCCGCACCCAGGTCGGCGCGTGGCTGGCCGCGCGGCGCAATGACGCGGCAACGCCGGTCATCGGCGTGCGCATCAATGCGGCCGACACCCCGTGGCACGCCGCCGATGTCGAACTCTGCGCCCGTGCCGGCATCGAGGCGCTGATGCTGCCGAAGGCCGAGGATGCGGCCGTGCTGCATGCGATCGCCACCGCGCTGCCCACCGCGGCCTTGTGGCCGCTGATCGAGACCGCGCGCGGCATCGACCGGCTGGCCGGCATTGCGAGCGCGATGCACGTGCAGCGCCTGGTGTTCGGCTCGATCGACTTCCAGGCCGATCTCGACATCGAGGCGGACGACGAGGGCGACGGCCTCGAGCTTCTCTTCTACCGCTCGAAGATCGTGCTGGCCTCGCGCCTTGCGGGGCTGCAGGCGCCCGTCGATGGCGTCAGCACGGCGATCGACCAGAGTCCGCGCCTCGAGGCCGAGGCGCGGCGGGCCCGCGCCCTCGGCTTCGGCGCCAAGCTGTGCATTCATCCGAAGCAGGTCGCGTCGGTCAACCAGGGCTTCTCGCCCGTGCCCGAACGCATCGCCTGGGCGCAACGGGTTCTTGCGGCCGATGCCGCAAGTGGGGGAGCGCCGGTCGCGGTCGACGGCAAGATGGTCGACCGGCCGGTGGTCCTCAAGGCGCAGGCGGTGCTGCGCGCAGCGTCACGCTGAAGCACCGCAAGGGAGAGCGACACGGAGTGCGCCGAAACGGCGCAGCGGGTCGCAGATCGAAAAACGAGACAGGGAGACATTCATGAGCCATTCCATGACTCGGCGTGCCGTATGGGTCGGCGCGTCCGCATTCGCAGTCCCGAGGGTGTTCGCACAGCCGACGCCGATCGTCATCAAGTTCAGCCACGTGGTGGCGCCCAACACGCCCAAGGGCGCCGCGGCCGATTTCTTCGCGAAGCGGGCCGTCGAACTGACCCGGGGCCGGGTCAAGGTCGAGGTCTATCCGAACAGCCAGCTCTACAAGGACAAGGAAGAACTCGAGGCGCTGCAGCTCGGCGCGGTCCAGATGCTGGCGCCATCGCTCGCCAAGTTCGGGCCGCTGGGCGTGAAGGAGTTCGAGGTCTTCGACCTGCCCTACATCTTTCCGGACAAGGCGGCGCTGCGCACCGTCACCACCGGGCCGATCGGCGCCCGGCTGCTGGCCCGGCTCGAGCCCAAGGGCTTCAAGGGGCTGGCCTATTGGGACAACGGCTTCAAGATCATGACCGCCAACAAGGCCGTCCGGCGGCCCGGCGATTTGAAGGGCATGAAGCTGCGCATCCAGTCGTCCAAGGTGCTCGAGGCGCAGATGCGCGCGCTCGGCGCGATTCCGCAGGTGATGGCCTTCTCCGAGGTCTACCAGGCGCTGCAGACCGGGGTGGTCGACGGCACCGAGAACACGCCGTCCAACATCTACACGCAGAAGACGCACGAGGTGCAGGCCCATGGCGCGCTCACCGGCCATGGCTATATCGGCTATGGCGTGATCGTCAACAAGAAGTTCTGGGATGCGCTGCCGGCCGACATCCGCGGCGCGCTCGAAGTGGCCATGAAGGAGGCCACCGAGCGCAATGACGCGATCTCGCAAAAGGACAACGACGACGCGATCGCGGCGATGCAGGCCAGCGGCAGGATCAGGCTGCATGCGCTCACCGCAGAAGAACGGGCGGCCTGGATCGCGCAGCTCAAGCCGGTGCACCAGGCCATGGCCTCGCGCGTGGGCCCGGAGCTGATCCAGGACATCCACAAAGCGCTCGGAACCTCGTGAAGCTCTGAAGCACCTTTCGGAGGCACGATGAACGTACTCAACAAGCTCGAGGAGTGGCTCATCGCCAGCCTCATGGGCGGCGCGACCCTGCTGATCTTCGTCGCCGTGGTCCACCGCTATCTGGCGGGATTGCCCATGGCCGGCCTGCAGGACTGGCTGCTGCAGGTCCACCTGGGCTGGGCCCAGGAGCTGTGCATCTTCATGTTCGTCTGGATGGCCAAGTTCGGCGCCGCCTACGGCGTGCGCACCGGCATCCACGTCGGCGTGGATGTGCTGATCAATCGCCTCGAGGCGCCGATGCGGCGCCGCTTCGTGCTGTTCGGCCTGTTCGCCGGCGCCCTGTTCACCGCGGTGGTCGGGGGGCTCGGCGCGCGGCTGGTCTGGGGCCTGGCCCAAAGCGACCAGACCACGCCCGACCTGGAGCTGCCGAGCTGGCTCGCCTACCTGGCGATCCCGCTGGGGTCGTTCCTGATGTGCTTTCGCTTTCTGCAAGTGGCCGTGACGTTCTGGCGCACCGGCGAACTGCCGCGCCATGACCACGGCCATGTCGAGGGCCTGGACGCTGCCGGCACGCCGGCCCTGGAGGCGCGATCATGAACAGCCTGATCATCTTCTCCCTGCTGGTGCTGCTGATGGCGAGCGGCATGCCGATCTCGATCGCGCTCGGACTGACGGTGCTGACCTTTCTGTTCACCATGACCGAGGTGCCGCTCGAGGCGGTGGCGCTGAAGCTGTTCACCGGCATCGAGAAGTTCGAGATCATGGCGATCCCGTTCTTCATCCTGGCCGGCAACTTCCTGACCCATGGCGGGGTGGCCAAGCGGATGATCCACTTCGCCTCGGCGATGGTCGGCCACTGGCATGGCGGCCTGGGGCTGGGCGGGGTGCTGGCCTGCGCGCTGTTTGCCGCCGTATCGGGGTCGAGCCCGGCCACGGTGGTGGCCATCGGCTCGATCCTGCTGCCGGCGATGGTCGCGGCCGGCTTTCCGAAGCGCTTCGGCGCCGGCGTGATCGCCACCTCGGGCGCGCTCGGCATCCTGATCCCGCCGTCGATCGTGATGGTGATGTATGCGGTGGCCACCAACACCTCGATCAGCGCGCTGTTCATGGCCGGCGTGGTGCCCGGCATCGCGCTGGCCCTGCTGCTGGGCGTCGTGACCTGGTACCGGGCCTGGAAGAACGATTACCCACGCTTGCCGAAGATGGGCTGGGCGGTGCGCCTCAAGGCCTTTCGGGAGGCGATCTGGGGCCTGTTGCTGATCGTGGTCGTGATGGGCGGCATCTACACCGGCATCTTCACGCCCACCGAGGCGGCCGCGATGAGCGCGGTGTATGCCTTCGTGGTCGCGGTCTTCGTCTACAAGGACCTGGGCCTGCAGGACGTGCCGCGGGTGCTGCTGAACTCCGCCAACATGAGCGCGATGCTGCTCTACATCATCACCAACGCGGTGATGTTCTCGTTCATCCTGGCCAACGAGAACATCCCGCAAGACCTCGGCAACTGGATGATCGCGCAGGGCCTGGGGCCGATCGGCTTCCTGCTGGTCTGCAACCTGGTGCTGCTGGTGGCGGGCAACTTCATGGAGCCCTCGTCGATCGTGCTGATCCTGGCGCCGATCCTGTTCCCGGTGGCGATGCAGCTGGGCATCGACCCGGTGCATTTCGGCATCATGATGGTGGTCAACATGGAGGTCGGCATGTGCCATCCGCCGGTCGGCCTGAACCTGTATGTGGCCAGCGGCATCACGAAGATGGGCATCACCGAGCTCACCGTGGCGGTCTGGCCCTGGCTGCTGGCGATGCTGGGCTTTCTGGCGGGCGTGACCTATTGGCCGGGCCTGTCGCTGTGGCTGCCGGGGCTGTTGCTCAAGTAGCCAGTGCCCGGATGCCCGCAGGCGAACTCGAGGCCACGTTCATTGCGAACGGAGTTCGCGAGAGCAGCAACGCGAGCTCTCGAGGTCGCCCGAAGCCCCGATGGGCGAATCTCGATCAAAGGATTGCCTGCAGCCCCTTGCTCGCGATGACGTTGAGCAGTTTGAGGGCCGGCCCGGCAGGATGGGTGCCGCCTTGCTCCCACTTGCGCACCGTGGATGCCGTGGTGTGCAGGTGCAGTGCGAACACCGGCTGGCTGAACTTCAGTTCCTCGCGCAGCCGCTTGATATCGGCCGCGCTGAACTCCTGTACTGGCGGCGGGCAGATGGCATCGAACTCGCGCATCGTCACCTTAGCGATTGCGTCAGCATCGTGCAGCGCGGCCAGATCGCCGCGCAGGGATTCAATGAGCTTGCTCGTCACAACACACCTCCAATAGAACGCCTATCTGCAGCGCTTTCATCAAGTCCTCTGTCGATAGCTCCAGAAACACCTTTCCGGCGAACTGCAGCGCCTTCCTTTCGTCCTGCGCAATGCTCGCCTTGTCACTTTCCGGCAGCGGAAACCAAGTGCTTGAGCCTGCTCATGCCAACACCTCCGCGGGGCGCTGCGCCCCGGTGATCGTCTTGCGCCGGTTCGCCGGGGACGGCAGCACGTAGAAGTTGCCCTCCTGCCGGGCGGTCAGGGAAAGGACGCAGCGGCCTTCCAAAGGCCGAGGTACGCGGCGGCCTTCTCCTTCGAAATTGCTGCGCTGCTTCGCTCTATTGACGCCGGTGATTTCTTCGCAAAGTCCGCGATCGACTGCGACAGGTTCCAGACCTCCGCACGATCGATCAGCAGCAGGCGGTCGTGCAGCGACTTGTCGCGTGCAAGGCGGACCTCCAGGGGGCGCGATCCCTTGTACTGCGCCTGCCAGCGACGGACCGCCGGCGCGAGGCTCGACTTGGCCCCCGCGCGATCGCCCAGGATGCGGATGTGAACGCCTTCCCGCGCGGAGATCGCGATGTCCGTCAGGGCGGTCGCATTGACATAGGGATCGACGATCAGGATCTCGCTTCGGGCCGAACCCACGACTTTCGCCAGTTCGACAAACACCTGGAAGGGCGAGTGGGTGGCGATGAATGCGCCGCCTGCCACCTCGGCGGGCGGCAAGGCGCGGTCGAGCATCGATGCGAGGCCATGCCTGGGCGCGATACCAAAGAGGTTGGGGCGTTGGGCCGCCGAGCGACGGCGATTCGACTTCGGTGCGTCGAGGGTGACCCGGTGGGCCGGGTCGTTGCAGGAGTTCACGAAGACCTGCACTGGTCCGCCGTAGACGGCGATGGCGATGCTGGGAGATTCACTATCATTCGAGGTAGCCATGATGTGCGTTTCCTTCCAAGGTGTGTGCACGTTGTGGTCAGAGCCTCGTTGGTGTTAGCGCACCTTCGGGGCTCGTCTTTTTGTCTCAGATGGATGTCATGGAACGTCAAGACATCCCGCCCTGAGGCGCGGCGTTGTTCGCTCCCCGGTGCTCTGAGGGTGGCAGCGGATCTCCTTTCCTGCATGGGTGTGGCGTGAGCACAGCCATTTCACCGCGAGCGGTTGCAGAGCGAACTGAGACCGTTCGGAAGGAGGGATGTGAATGATCCGAAAGTGTCGTCGCGTGTTTCGCAACGCGTCGGTGATTTCAGCGGGCGCAGGCACAGAGCGTGCTGCGCGCCGCCGGCGCATCGATCTGCCGCGCTCAGGCGAACAGGCGCCCGTGGCCCGGCGAGCGCGCATCCAGCCCGGCACTGCGCACCAGCTCCCGGAAGCCCGCGGGCGAACTCGAGACCACGGGCACGCCGTGCCGTGCCTCGACCTCGCGCACCGCGTCGAGCGTGACCAGTCCGCCGCACGAGATCAGGATGCCGTCGGCGCCCGGGCTGGCCTCGAAGACCGTCGTGCACAGGTCGACCAGCACCTGCGTCGGCACGGCGCCGACCGC
The DNA here is from genome assembly GCF_056402355.1 of Variovorax sp. P4_B11. Classification (NCBI taxonomy): domain Bacteria; kingdom Pseudomonadati; phylum Pseudomonadota; class Betaproteobacteria; order Burkholderiales; family Comamonadaceae; genus Variovorax; species Variovorax sp. P4_B11. The sequence goes on along the minus strand of NZ_JBFUHO010000007.1, from coordinate 143,650 downwards.
CTGCACGTCGGAGATCGACAGCCCCTGCAAGGCCAGCGGCTCGAAGTCGCTGTCCTGCAGGTAGCGGCGCAACTGCAGGTTGACCTCGTCGATGTAGGCGGTGGCCACCGCGACCCGCCGCACGCCCAGGCTGCGCAGGCCGCCGACGATGGCATCGCTCATCGTGCTGCAGGGCAGGCCGGTGGCGCGCGCCATTTCGGCCTGCAGCTGCCGGTTGAAGGCGGCGCCGCGGAAGAAGCTCAGCGAGGTGCCCATGAGCGAGACGGCGCCGACGCCGAGGTCGGCGAGCTCGACGGCCTTCTCGATCACCGAATCGATCACCTCGGTGTAGCCGCGCGTCGAGATCTCGCCCAGGCCGAGCCCGCGCGCGCTGAAGCGGATGCGCTCGCCGTACAGCAGCGGGCCATCGACCGGCACCGCGCCGGCGGCGGGCGGCACGATCAGGCCCAGGTGGGGTTGCGCCATGGTCAGGTCCCTTCCGCCACGATGCGCTGCTCGGTGATGATGCGTTTCCAGCGCGCGTTTTCGTCGACCAGTTCCTTGCGCAGCTGCGCGGGCGTGGCGAAGGCCCGCAAGGTCCCTTGGGCGGCGGCCGCGGTGGCGGCCTCGGGGGTGTCGAGCACGGTCTTCACCGCGGCCGCGAGCTTGTCGACGATCTCGTCCGGCGTGCTGGCCGGCGCCAGCAGGAACAGGCGCGGCGCGACATTGAAGCCCGGCAGCGCATCGGCCAGCGGCGCCACGCCGTCCGCGGCTTCGAGCCGCGCGGTGTTCATCAACGCCAGCGCGCGCAGCTTGCCGGCCTTGGCTTGCGCCATGCCGGCCGTGGCGCTGACGACGCCGATCGGCACCTGCCCGCCGACCACGTCGGGCACGATCTGCGCGGCGCCACGGTACGGCACATGCACCACGAAGCTGCCGGTGGCCTGCTTGAGCATCTCGAAGCCCAGGTGCTGCACGGTGCCGACGCCCGAGGTCGCAAAGGAATAGCGGCCCGGATGGGTCTTGAGCTCGGTCACCAGTTCGGCCGGTGTGCGGGCCGGGAAGTCGTTGCCGGTGACGATCATCAGCGGCGAGACGAAGGCGCCGGCCACCGGCTTGAAGCTGGTCAGCGGATCGATCGCGATCTTCGGCTGCAGCAGCTTGGCGATCAGCATCGCGCTGTCGCCCATCATCAGCGTGTAGCCGTCGGGCGCCGCCTTGGCGACCAGGTCGGCCGCGATCATGCTGGTGGCGCCGGCGCGGTTCTCGACCACCACCTGCTGGCCGAGCACCGCCGGCAGGCGCGCGCTCAGGATCCGCGCCGCCGCATCGACACCGCCGCCCGCCGAGTAGCCGACGACGAGGCGGATCGGCTTGTCGGGGTACTTCTGGGCCCAGGCGGCGGTCGTGCCGAATGCGCCCGCCAGGCCGAGGGCCAGTGCCAGGGTCGCGACCCGCAGGGCCTGCCGGCGCGGTGGTTGCATCGCTTGTCGTTTCAGTTTCATCGTGTCTCCGTTGTCTTTGTCAGTCTCTCAACGCGCTGCTTGTCGTTCGCGAGCTATCAAGCCGGCAGAGTCGAATGCCAGGAACCCCGCGGAACCGGCTTCGCCGGGCCGCTGGGGTTGCCCCCGGAAGGGGGTGGGCGGGCTACACGAAGTGAGCCCAACCTGGGGGTGAGCGTCATTTCAGGCTTTGCCCTTGCCGTGGGAGGTCGGCAGTTTCGCCAGCTCTCGCACGCGCTCGACATTGGGCGCGAAGCCGAGCCCCGGGGTCTCGGGCAGCGTGAGCCAGCCCTGGTCGGGCACCGGCAGCCCGTCGAAGATCTGCTCGAGCATCTTCACCGCTACGTAGTGGTATTCGACCATCCCGCCGTTGGCGACGCCCGCGTGCAGGTGCATGTTGTGGAAGGGCCAGGCCCCGCCGTTGTCGATCGGCACGTTGAAGGCCTGCGCCATGCCGGCGATCTTCAGGCACTGCGAATAGCCGCCCGAGAGGGTCACGTTGGGCTGCAGCACGTCGGCCGCCTGATTCACCAGCAGATCGCGGAAGCGGAACGACAGGCCCTCGTTCTGGCCGCAGGCGAGCGGGATCGTGGTGCGCGTGCGCAGCTGCGCCATCTGGCGCACGTCGTTCTGCGTCAGCGGCTCCTCGAAGAAGCTGATGCCGTAGGGCTCGATGCGCCGCGCCAGGTCGCTCGCATGGAACAGGTCGAGGCCGCAGTTGGCGTCCACGTAGAGCTTCACGTCGGGGCCCACGGCCTCGCGCACCGCCGCGACGCGGCGCACGTCCTCGTCGATCACTTCGTCGATCGGCCGCGGCTCGTCGCGGCGCGCCAGCGCATGGCCGCCGACGGTCATCTTGAGGCGCCGGAAGCCCTGCGACACCCAGAGCTTCGCAGCCGCGGCGAGTTCGTCGCGCTCGAAGAAGCCGAAGCCGAAGGTCGCATAGACCGGGACCCGCGCGCGCGCGCCGCCCAGCAGGCGCCACAGCGGCTGGCCCAGCGCCTTGGCCTTGAGGTCCCACAGCGCGATGTCGAGCGCGGCGATGGTGTGGCTCGCGTAGCCGGTCTGGCCGCGCGGCGAGAGCAGCCAGTAGAGCTTGTCCCAGAGCCGTTCGGTGGCCATCGGGTCTTCGCCGACCAGCGCCGGGCCGGCCACCTCGCGCACCGCGGCGGCGATGATTTCCTCTTCGGTGATGGCGGTCATGCCGTGGCCGACGAGGCCGGTGTCGGACTCGATCTCGGTCAGGCAGAGCGACAGCGAGGTCGTTTTGTCGAGGCCCAGCACGTCGATGGTGACCGGGATGTTCAGCGGCGTGGCGCTGACGCGGATGATCTTCAAGAAATGTCTCCTTGGCGGGTTCGGCTTCGCGATTCTTGACGCGCGGGCCGAGGAGAACAATTCGTTTGTGGCGGGCGCGAGGCTTCGCGTCAGACGAAGGCTCAGGCCAGCGCCGGGCCGCCAGCGCGGCGAAGTCAGCGCTTCGTGTGGGTGTGCACAGTGACTGCGAATTCTCCGGAGTTCCTGACATGAACCAGCCGGAGTTTGTGCGGTGCACCCTATCGAGACCGACGTTGCTGCGTTGATCTGCCAAGGAGCCCGGGTGGCCGCTTCGGGCCCAGGGCTCCTGACCGCGACCGGCTACAGTGGTCCAACTGCGAACTTTCGCAGGGTCGAACATCTCCGGCGGCGATTGCAGGGTACAGGCTTGGCTGCTAGACTGGCATTAACGTAAAGCTTAACGGATACTGCAATATGTCATTGAGGGCATCAGACATTGTTCCCATCAGCGAAGCGCGCGCCCGCCTCACCGAGCTGGCCGAAGACGTGGTCGGCAACGGCTCAGAGAAAGTGCTGACCAAGAACGGGGCGAGCTACGTTGCCTTGGTCGATGCACGCCGGCTGGACTACTACCATGCGCTCGAGTCGGAGCACGCCAACCTTGTGCTGGCTGAAGACGCCATCACCGGCCTGCGGCAGGCCTTGGCAGGGCAGTTCGTGGCTGACGAGGAACTGGACCAGGCACTCGGCGTCGCATCGGCGCCGTGAGCATTCCCGTCAACGCAAGGGTTCGGGCGGTTCCGAACTTTCTGGAGTGCCTGCACGCTGCACGTAGCGCCATGGAGGAACAGGACGCCGCTTCTGCGTCGGTGCGCTTCAAGAAGTTGCAGGCTGAAGTGGTCAAAGCGCGGGCACTTCTTTCGTTCGCACCCACAAGCGGGCGACCTGCTCGATTCCTTGATGCCAAGTCGGGCTGGGGGCAGTTTCAAGCTGAGCAGGCAAGGCAAATTGCCCGAGCACTTGGCCAGCCCGAGTTGCGGGAGCTGGTGCTGGCTCGTCACGTAGTGCTCTACGCCCATTCCGAGCGAGAAGTGGTGTTGCTTTCAATGCGGCACGAGCGTCAGTTGGGCTATGGCTTGCCCAAGCCATCCACCTGACGCGCACTGAGCAAGACCTGATGTCAGCCAACCGGCTTCTCCGTGGATGCCGACGCCGACTTCCATCTCGTCGGCACCGATGTAGAAGGTCGCGCGGCCGGCTGCCGTCACCGTGCAGTTGGTGAACGCGACCCCCATGGAGGCGGTCGCCTTGTTCACTCGGTCTCTCAGTTCCTGGCCTCGCGCGTTCAGCCCAGTGCCTTTCGGATCTCGGCCACGCGTTCGGGCGTGAACACGCCGCTGGCCAGCAGGTCCAGGATCGACAGCACGCCGCCGCGTGAGCCCCAGCTGCCTTCGTCGATGGTGCGGAACGTGGTCCACCACGACGGCGAGGGTTGATCCATACCGCACGCCTTGGCCATCGCGGCCAGCACGTTCTCGGTCACCTGCTTGCGCACCGCCGTAGGCCAGGCTGCATCCATCACGCAGATGTCAAAGGCGGCGACGTCGGGCGCGGGCGACTGGTCGGACAGCAACCGACCGCCGATCGCCATGCGGTCGGGCGTGCGTTCGACGAAGTGCACCTGGAAGCCGATGCGGGCCGGCGGCGCGTGCTGGCCGACCTCGGGTACGAGCACTTCGTCGGTCAGCGACAGGGCGAGTTCGCGCCGCTGCTCGGGCGACAGACGGCCTCTTCCAGCATGCGTACCAGCTCCGCCGAATGCTTGACGCTCACCAGCAACCGGACGGAGTGAGGCCCCGGGAGCATGTCGGCCAGCACCGGCGCGGCCACGCCGCCGAGCAGCGCGGGTACAACGCCGAGCCGTATCGCTCCACGCAGGGCGGCCATCTCACCGGCCATGTCGCGCCGCGTCGCAGCCGTGAGCTCGCTGAGCTCCACGGCGCGCTTCGACTGGACCACTCTAAAGGGATCGATCTCTCGAGCCATTCACAGGCCAAGCTGAATGCCGTTGCAAGACAATTGAACGAGCGACCAAGGAAGACCCTCGACTTCCACACACCGGCTGAGATGTTCAGCCAAATCGTTGCATCGACCGGTTGAATCCGCATCTTAAGAGCGGGCATTGCGGCTTGAGTACAACGGGCCACGGTGGGCGCGGCTACTGGTGATGGGCCATCCTTCCGGGATCCACAATCCTGTCATAGGTCGCTTCGTCCAGAAGCCCAAGCTGCAAAGCGGCAGCTCGCGGTGTGATTCCCTGCTCAAATGCCACAGCGGTAATCCGCGCCACCTGGTCATAGCCAAAGTGCGGATTCAACGCCGTCACCAACAGCAACGCGTTCTCGACGTTGCCGGCCAGGCGCACAGGATCCACCTGGATCCCTTGCACCAGCCGCCGGGCGAACACGCTCGATGCATCGGCGAGCACGCGGATCGATTGCAGCAGGTTGGCAATCAACAAGGGCTTCGCGACGTTCAGTTCGAAATTGCCCGACGCGTTGGCCAGGGTGATCGTCGCGTGGTTGCCAACGGCCTGCATGCAGGCCTGCGCCAGCACCTCCGCGATCGTCGGATTGCGCTTGCCCGGCATGATCGAACTCGTGAGGCCGTCATCCGGGATCTTCAGTTCGCCCAGCCCGCAACGCGGCCCGGACCCGAGCCAGCGCACATCGTTGGCGATCTTGAGCAACGAAGTCGCCAGCACGTTCAGCGCGCCTGACACTTCGACCAGCGCGTCGTGCGCGGCCATGCCCTCGAACTTCGATGCATTGGGCGAGAAGTCGCGCCCCGTGAGCGCGCTGATCTCCTCGCAGAAGTAGAGGTCGAAATCCGGCGGCGCGTTCAAACCCGTACCGGCCGCCGTCCCGCCCTGCGGCAGCGCCAGAAGCCGGGGCATGGTGGCGTCGATCCGGTCGATCCCGTGCGCGACCTGGCGGCCGAAGGTGTCGAAGCTTTGACCCATCGTCATCGGCACGGCGTCCATCAGGTGCGTCCGCGCGATCTTCACCACATCGGCGAAGGCATCGGCGCGTTCTCGCAGGCTGTCGCGCAACAATGCGAGCGATGGTTTCAGGCGGTGCTCCAGTTCCACTACCGTCACCACGTGCATGACGGTCGGAAAGCTGTCGTTGGACGATTGCGAAGCATTGACGTGATCGTTGGGATGCACCGGCGACTTGGTGCCCAGGGGCCGGCCCATCAGCTCGTTGGCTCGGTTCGCGATCACCTCGTTGGCGTTCATGTTCGTCTGCGTGCCCGAACCGGTCTGCCAGATGGTGAGCGGAAAGTGCGCGTCGAAGCGGCCGTCGCGCAACTCGCCGGCAGCCGTCGCGATCGCTTCTGCCAGCTCGGCTTTCAGCGCGCCGCAACGCTGGTTGGCGCGCGCCGCCGCCATCTTTTGCAGCCCGAACGCCCCGATCAGGCAGGCAGGAAAGCGCTCCTCTCCCACCTCGAAGACGCCGAGCGCGCGCTGCGTCTGCGCACCCCAGTAGCGGTCGGCGGGAATCTCGACCGGACCGAAGGCGTCATGCTCGATGCGTGATGCGCTCATGCTCAATCCAGCGAAATGTTGGTCTTGGCGGCGACAGTCTTCCATCGTGCGACCTCGCTTTCGGTGTGCTTGCCCAAAGCCGCGCCGGTGTACTGCTCGGCCGGCAGCAGCTGGATCGCCTGCTCGGCCATCTTGTCGGTGAAGGCCTTGTCGGTCATGACCTTCTGGTAGGCAGCCTGCACCTTGTCCAGAACGGGCTGCGGCGTGCCCTTGGGCGCATAGATGCCGTACCAGGTCGACGCTTCGAAGTTCGGCAGCACGGTTTCGGACAATGTCGGTACGTCCTTCAGTTGGGGCAGGCGGACTTTCGAAGTCACGGCCAGCGGACGCACCTTGGCCTCCTTGATCTGCGGCAAAGCCGTGTTGGTCTGGTCGAAGATGCCGTCGACTTGACCGCCGATCACGTCGATCAGTGCCGGCCCTGCCCCCTTGTACGGAACCTGCGAAACCTTGATACCCGCGGAGGAAGCGAACAGTGCAGCGATCAAGTGCGAACTGGATCCGACCCCCGCATTGCTGATGAACAGCTTGTCCGGGTTGGCCTTGCCGAAATCGACCAAGGCTTTGATGTCCTTGGCGGGATGCTCTTTGCGGACCATCAGCACCAGCGGCGTATCCGGAAAGCGGAACACCGGGGCGAAATCCTTGACCGGGTCGTAGTTGAGCTTCTTGTACAGGGCGGGCGCGGCGCCCATGTAGCCCATGTGGCCGACCAGCATCGTGTAGCCGTCGGGCGTGGCGCGCGCCGCCTTGGCCGCACCGACGGTGCCGCCTGCTCCAGGCGTGTTGTCAATGACGATGGGCTGCCCCAGCTCACGCGCCACGCGCTCCGCAATGCTGCGCGCGAGTGCGTCGGTCGGTCCACCGGCAGCGAAAGGCACGATCCAGGTGACCGGCTTCGTCGGATAGGCCTGGGCGAGCGCACCGCCCGCCACGAATGCCAGGGCAAGCGCGCCCAGTTTCCAGTTCGACTTCATGATGAGTTCCTTGGGAGCGTGGGTGGGGTCAGCGGGCAGCGGCCGGCACATGCATGTCGATGCCGGCGGGGTGGGGATTGGTGTCCTTCATGTCTTCCGGCAGCAGGTTGCCGTCGTCCAGTTGCGCGTCCGCCGTGGCGATGTCCGGGTAGCGCTCGGGATACAGGTGCCGCTCGGCGACCTTCGGGTCGAAGGTACCCGACCACTTCGCGACCACCACGACGGCGACGCTGTTGCCGATCGTGTTGCGGGTCGCGATCGCCATCGACAGGAAGCGATAGACGCCGAAGATGACCGCGAGCCCTTCGACCGGGAGGATCCCGGTCGAAGTCACGGTGGCCGCGAAGACCACGAACGAGCCGCCCGACACCGTGGCCGCGCCCTTGGACGTCAGCAGCATCAGCAGCAGGATGCCGATCTGGTGGTCGATTGACAGCGGAACGCCGTAGGCATGCGAGATGAACATCACGCCCATCGCCATGAAGATCGAGGTTCCGTCGAGATTGAAGGCATACCCGGTGGGCAGCACCAGGCCGACCGTCTGCTTCGCACAACCCAGGCGCTCCAGCTTGATCAGCAGGCGCGGCAGCGCGCTTTCCGAAGAAGCCGTGCCGAGCACGATCAGGATCTCGTCCTTGATATAGCGCAGGAAGCGCCAGAGGCTGAAGCCCGCGAACTTCGCAATGAGGCCAAGGACGACCGCGATGAAGATCGCGATGACCGCGTAGAAGCTCAGCACGAGCTGCGCGAGCGCCACGAGCACCGCGCTGCCGTTGCTGCCGACCGAGTAGGCGACGGCGCCGAAGGTCCCGATGGGTGCGAGCTTCATCACCAGGTTGATGAACGAGAAGAGCACTTCGGAGATGTAGTCGAGCCCGCCGTTGACCTTCTCGCGGCGGCCTTCCGGAATCGCGAGGATGCCGATGCCCACCATGACGGCCAGCACCACGACCTGCAACAGCTCGCCCTTGGCGAAGGCGCCGACGAAGTTGTCCGGAACGATGTGCGCCATGAACTCGAGGAAGCCTTGCGGCGCCGCCGCCTTCGCCGTCGGTGCGACGGCGCCGCCCCCGGCGACGGTCATGCCCTTGCCGATGCCTAGCAGGTTGCCCGCCAGCAGGCCGACGCACAGGGCGATCGTCGAGATCACTTCGAAGTACACGATGGAGCGCCAGCCGACACGACCCGCGCTCTTGACGTCACCGGCCGAGGCGATTCCGTGCACGATGGTGAGGAACACCAGCGGCGCGACTCCTGCCTTGATGAGCGACAGGAACATGTCGCCCAGCAGCTTGAGCTGCGACGCGAACTTCGGAAATGCGAAGCCGACCAGGATGCCCAGGATCAGCGAGACCAGCACCTGCATGCCGAGCTTGCGGTACCAGGGCAGCTTCTTCGGCGAGGCGAGCGTGCTGGGCTCGAGGGTGGATGTGGTTGTCATGTTGTCTCTCTCCAGGCGTCTCAGGCGCTGACTTCGGCGGACAGCGCCAGCGCGCGGTCCACCATCTGCGGTGCCAGGCCCAAGTAGTTGGCAGGGTCGGTGAGGCGATCGATGGTGGCGCGGTCGAAATGCTTCGTGACTTCCGGCAGGGCCGCCAGCGCTTCGGCCAGCGTGCCGCCCTTCTCGTTGACCGTGCGGCAGGCGTCGTACACGACGTCGTGCGCCTGCTGCCGACCGATGTGCGGGGCCATGCCCATCATCACGGCCTCGGCCACGATCAGACCCTTGGTAATTCCGAGGTTGTGGGCCATGCGGGCTTCGTCGACGATCAGCCCGCCGAGCGCGAACTTGGCCTGATGCAAGGCGCCCGAGGTCAGGATGAAGCTCTCGGGGATCGCGATCCATTCGGCGTGCCACGGGCCGGTGGCGCGCTCGAAGTCCTGCACCATCGCATCGACCATCAGGCCGGCGTGCTGGCGCACCGCCTTCGAGGCCGCCAGCATCAGCTCGCTGGAGATCGGATTGCGCTTCTGCGGCATCGTGCTCGACGCGCCGCGCCCCTTGACGAAGGGCTCGTAGACCTCGGCGAACTCGGTCGACGCCATGATCATGATGTCGAGCGCGATCTTGCCGAGCGAACCGGTGACGAGCGCCAGCAGGTTCACCGCTTCGGCAAAGCCGTCGCGGGCCACGTGCCAGGTGGTGGCGGGCACGCCCAGCTTGAGTTCTGCGGCCATCGCTTTCTGAACGTCGAAGCCCTTTTCGCCGAGTGATGCCAGCGTGCCCGCGGCACCGGCGAACTCGACGACCGCCACGCGTGGGCGCAACTCGGCGAGGCGCTGCTGGTGACGGTCGAACATGGCGAGCCAGATCGCCACCTTGTAGCCGAAGGTCACGGGCAAGGCCTGCTGCAGATGGGTGCGGCCGGCCATTGGCGTGTCGCGATGCCTGCGTGCCAGTGAGGCGAGGATGCCGCGCAGCTCGCGGATGTCGGCGTCGACGCTGTCGAGCGCGTCCCGCACCTGGAGAGCGACGGCGGTGTCCATGATGTCCTGCGTCGTGGCACCCCAGTGCACGTAGCGGCCTGCCTCGCCGCACATCCCTACGAGTTGGTGCACGAGCGGCAGGATCGGATAGCCGACGATGTCCGTCTCGTGGCGCATGTGATCGAAGTCGATGCGCTCGAGCTTCGATTCGCGTGCGATGACCTCGGCCGCGTCGGCGGGAATCACGCCAACCCGCGCTTCGGCCTTCGCGAGTGCGACCTCGACGTCGATGTAGCGCTGGATGAGTGCTCCATCGGAGAAAATTTGCCTCATCTTCTGCGTGCCGAAGGCATCGCGGAACAGGATGGAATCAACGACAGTGCTGGCCATGGGAAACGAAGGAGTCGACATGAATGCCTCTTGAAGTGGGGAGAGATGAACGCTAATATGTCCGAACATATTCAACTTTAATATGTTCGGACATAGCTCCAATTTGGGGTTTACCCTTAAGAACCATGAACGCCATGCTTGAACCGGCTCCGCAGAAGGCGAACTTCGCGAACATCGCCCGCCACCTGACCGACGCGATCACGTCGGGGCACTTCAGCGTCGGAGCGCTGTTACCGACCGAACTCGAGCTGTGCAAGCACTACGGGACCAGCAGGCACACCGTGCGTGCGGCGCTGGCCGAACTGCAGCAACTCGGGCTGGTATCGCGGCGCAAGAACGTGGGCACGCGGGTCATCTCGGCGAAGCCGAGGGCTGGCTTCCGGCCGTCGCTGGCGTCCGTCGACGATCTGGTCCAGTTCGGCGAGGAGCATCTGCGCGTGGTGCAATCGATCGCGCCCGAAACGGTGACAGGCGACCTGGCGAAGGAATTGGGGTGTGGGGAGGGCACATCCTGGCTGCGCATCTCCACCTTGCGCATGGTCGGAGACGAAAGTGCCATGCCGATCGGCTGGACGGACGTGTATATCGACGCCGCGTTTTCCGAGATCGGAGAACTTGTGGAGGAATCGCCGGACGCGTTGATCAGCTCACTTATCGAGGAACGCTACGGCCGTCAGATCGCAGAGATTCAGCAAGACGTGAGGGCGTTCACGATCACCGATGCCGGCTTGGCCGAGAAGCTCCACGTCGAGCCTGGGGCCTCGGCGTTGAAGATCGTGCGGCGCTATCTCGATGCCGACGACGAGCTGTTTGAGGCCTCGGTCTCGGTGCATCCTGCGGACAGATTTTCCGTGTCCATGCGCCTGCGCAGATGACGGGAGCTTGCCGTCGGACTCGAACTGGATTCTGAAGTCCGCTTTCGCGGTAAGGCGACATTCAAGTCAAACGCAACGAAGGTCCGGATGTGGCCGACTGTAGCCTGTAGCCTACTCGGCGCTACGGGCCCAAAGCTGCCGGTCGAAGCGTCCAGGAAAATGACGTTGGCGAATGACTGTGCATGGCTGATCGCACCGCCGAACCGCGGCCATGCACACTGCTTCGCGGTCGCCAACGCTCAGTTCAGGTGGAGTGCACCCCAAACGTGCGGGGGAAAGGTGAAAGGTTGCTTGGTTGGGTCGAGGTGGGTGTCGTCGAGGCAGCCAACGAATCTGCCGGGAGAAAACAAGCCTCGCACCGTCAGCGTGAACTGCGCCACGCCTGCACCGCAGCCGTACGTGTCCTGATCGAGAGCGGGCGGCCACAGCACGAAACCCCCCTCGACCCGGCCGAAGTGCAAGTGATCGTCGCGATCGAACCAGTACCAGCGTCCGCCGACGACCGTGACCCCGCTGCCGCCGATCCCGGCAACGCCGACGCGGTCGATCTTCGCGGTCCAGCTACCGCCGTTGCCGTTCGTGGTCCAGCGATCACATGCGGCAGGGTTCGGGCCACCGTCCTGATAGGGAAGGTTGTCGATGCCGGCGAAGGTCACGCCTTGGGTCAGACCGGACACGTCGGTGCCGGGCGACACCTCGTAGCCCGAAAGGCAGGTGTCGAGGGCGAACGCGATATTTCCGCCGCTGAAAGCGAGGACACCAGCCACGACGGCTCTACGGCAAACGCCTGCATTTCCAGCGAGTTCGGCGGTCATGATGTCACCTCCGCTCGATCGGTCTGACACCGTACTCTCCTGCAGTCCAGAGCAGTTCGCGAATGTTGAGACCGGCCTTGTTCGCAAACTCCCTGGCAGCGGCGGCGCGCGGTCGTTTCCTTGACCGTTTGCATGCCCTCTTCGGTGAAACTCATTAAACCAGCGTAGGTGACCATGTCATCTCCTTCGGGTTCGCCATGAGCGGCCGATGCCATCTGCCTCGAACCGACGCGGCCGCCTGACGTCGTTCAAGCTCGCTGACAGTGAAGCGACTTTCGAATCATCGGCAAGGCAGGTTCCGTAATGGGAGCGGACCTAGCGCGGAGGGGGCAAGGAACTTCACTGCGAGATGCCGCCGTGATGCTACGCGCTTCCGACGCAATGGCAAGATGATCGGCTCCCGCCGCTCTAGCGGCATTTCGTGCGCCAGTGACCGCTTATCCGTGTCAAGGCTGGGAGGTTGCGATGAACCTCCGCTGCTGGTGGCCGACAGCGGCCCGCGCGGAGGATGCCATAGGATTCGCAAAAGGCTCCACGCTGGGTAAGCAGGCGGGCATCACGCCTTGACGCCTGAGGTGCGGTTGTGTGGTGAGGCTTTGCAACGTGCTGCGGCCGTCGTTCGTCCCCGCCGCCGATCAGTCGAGCCCGCCCGCCTGGCCGCTCGCCTTGTCGGTCAGCGCGACCGTCTCGAAATAGCCGATTTTCGGCTCCGCGCCGTAGCGGGCGCGGATTCCGGCGAGCCATTCGCCAGAATAGAAGCGTTCGGCCGCCTCCTGGTTCACCCACATATAGACGCCGCCGGCGACCTTGCCGTCGCGGGCGCAGATGAACTGCTTGCGAATAAAGCCCGGAATTCTGAGGAAATCCGGGGCGATCTTCGTGAAGTGGGCGCGACACTCCTCAAGGCCGATGTGCGGCGGCAGGTCATAGACGCCGGCCTCGTCGACGCGTTGCCAAGGCAGGCCGAGCACCAAGGCGTCGAATTGCGGGTGGCTCAGACCGAGCGTTGCGCCGGCATTGTTGGGCCAGGCGAACTTGCCCTGGTGAAAACGCCGTGCCAACTATCACTGCCGTTCCGATCGGGCACGGTCGAAGTTGCTGCACATCTCCCGAACAATGTTCAAAGTTGATGGGCCGCGTCCGTTGGTCGGCGGCTTCGGCCAAACCCGGCGATCAGGGTTTCAAATGGAAGGGCAATCACCTTAGTGGCCCCTGGATCGAAGTCTTTGTGGGCGTGAGACTCACCAGAACCAGCGTGGAACATGACGAGCATACTCGTGCCACTGAGCCCCATGTGTACGCGCGAGCCAAGGCTCTTCGCCAAGTACAACGCGCAGGTGGAAGGCGACAGCCACAACGATGGCGTACACAAATAGCCCCGCCAACCCGAACGACACCGCCCAGCCAAGAAGGATGAGCGTGACGGCGATGTACATGGGATTGCGCGTGTAGCGGTACAGGCCGACAACCACTAGGTGCGCCGGAGGCGACCAAGGGGCAAGCGTGCCTTTGCCACGAACGTAGAAGTCACGAATGCACCACAAGAGCGCGAGGCAGCCAACGATCAGGGGAGCGAGACCAAGCGGCTGGACAAGCTGAGTGTGAGAACTGGCCAGCAGCCAGGAGACAGGAACGGCAAACGCGACAGCGCCAGGCAGCGCGAGGAAGGCTAGCAGCGGCCGGCTTGTTTCATCGGTGGTGTATGAACTGGTGACGGCACCTCGGTCGACGCTGGTATGCGCCAGCGCGAACTTAGCGCCGGTGCAATCGGTGGCATGACCCCCGAATCACTAGATGCTCATGGGGTTGGAGTTGACGTGCTCGAAAGCGGACCGTCGCGAGTGACAGGTGTTGGCCGATGAGAGCCGACCGAACCACAAGAAAGACTGATTGCAGAAGTTCACCCGCGAGGCGCGAAGGGCACGGATGGGCCCAACCCGGCTGTTCGATTCACTCGAATGCGGGCGTTCGTCTGCAAGCGCATCTCGGTAACTTCAACCGGTGAGTGGGAAAAGCGCAGCAACTGCAGGAATGACCCCTCGAGCGGCAGTCGCAGTTGTTGCCGAGGTTCTTGATGTTGCTAGCGATCCACAACCCGCAACTGCAGCTCTTCACACTTTGCACGGACGGGCGACCTGCTGCTTTCCCCGGGGGGCAGCGAACCACACACAGTGGGGAGCGTGGGGGCCAGTCAGGCCGGGTCTGGGGTTCGGAGGTGCTCCAGCACAGAGCGCGCGGCCGCCGTCAGGTCCTGCTCGCGCCGCACGCACAGCAGGTGCCGGCGCACGGCCCACGGCGCGTCGAGCCGCAGGCAGCGCAGCCGCAGGATCTGCATCTGGGGCAGGATCGCGGCCAAAGGCAGCACGCCGATGCCGATGCCCTGCTCGACCATCCGGCACACCATGTCGAAGCTGCCGACCTGCATGCGGACCTTGAGCGGCGCCTGCGCCTCGAGTGCGGCGCCCAGCAGCACGCGGTGCAGCGCCGTGCCTTCGCGCACCACGATATGGTCGTGGCGCAGCACCTCGTCCACGCCGATGCGCCGGCGCCGGGCCAGCGGATGGTCGCGCGCCACCACCACGGCGAGTTCGTCGCTGCGGTAGGCCAGGCATTCGAGCCCCTCGGCTGGCGTCTGGCCCTCGATCACGCCGATGTCGGCCAGTCCGCCGAGCACCGCCTTGAGCACCTCGGTGCTGGCGCGCTCCTGCAGGTCGATCTTGAGCACCGGGTGCAGCCGCAGGAAGGCGCCGATCTGCGCCGGCAGGAACTGGGCGATGGCCGACGCGTTGGCCGTGATGCTGACCACGCCCGTCACGCCGTTCTGGAAGTCATCGAGCTCGGCGCCCAGCCGGTCCATGGCCGACAGCACGGCGCGCGCATGCACCAGCAGGCCGTGGCCCGCGGAGGTCAGCGTGACGCCGCGCGCATGGCGCACCAGCAACGGCAGCCGGGCCCGTGACTCCAGGTCGGAGATGCGCTTGCTGGCAGCCGCCAGCGCGATGTGGCAGCGCTTGGCGCCCTCGCTGATGCTGCCGTGGTCGGCCACGGCGACGAACAGGCGCAGCGATTTCGGGTCTGCTGACATCGGGCTCAGGCCGACTTGGACGGCTGGGCCAGATAGTCGAAGAGTTCGCGCGCCGAGGCCGGCAGCTGCTCGCGGCTGCGGGCGATGATCTTCAGCTCGCGCTCGGCCCAGGCATCGGTCAGCGGCAGCGTCTTGATGCGCAGTGCGCGCGACAGCCGCCGCGCCGACGAGGCCGGCAGCACGCCGACGCCGACCCCGGCCTCGATCATCAGGCAGATGGCCTCGAAGCTGCCGACCTGGATCCGCGGCGCGTAGCCGCGGCCCGCGAGCTCGGCCTTGCGCAGCAGGAAGCGGTGGATCGCGCTGCCATGGTGGAGCCCGACGTGCTGCTCCTCGAGCGTGTCGACGAAGGCCATCGCGCTCGCCTCGGCGAAGCGATGCGCGGCCGGCACCACCAGCACCAGCTGGTTGCGGCCGAAGGGGCGGGCATCGAAGTCGCCGGTGTGCACGTCGCCCGCCAGGATGCCGATGTCGGCGCCGCCGTCGGCCACCGAGCGCACGATCTCCTCGCTGAGGTACTCGCGCAGATCGACCTGCACCGCCGGATGCTGCGTCAGGAAGCCGGCCAGCTTCTCGGGCAGGTACTCGGTGATCGAGGTGGTGTTGGCGAACACCCGCACATGGCCCTTGATGCCCTTGCCGAAGTCCTGCATGTCGATGCGCAGGTGCTCCATCTGCTGCATCACGCGCTTGGCATGGTAGAGCAGGGCCTCGCCGGCCGCGGTCATGTTCACGCCCTGGGCGGTGCGGTGCAGCAGCTTGCCGCCGATGACTTCCTCCATCTGCTTGATGCGGGTGGAAGCGGCCGCGAGCGAGATGCAGGCCTTGTCGGCGCCGCGCGTCAGACTGCGCGCCTCCGCCACATAGGCGAAGAGCTTGAGGTCGAACAGGTCGAAATGAAGATTCACGCGCGGATTGTCCCGCGAATTGCCGGGCGGGCGCCGGGCCGCCCCAAGCAGGCCCGCGGCCCCCTCGGGGGGCAGCGACCACACGAAGTGGGGAGCGTGGGGGTCAACGGGTCATTTCAGATGGGATCCCAGCTGAACACGTCGGCGGAGCGGTCGAGCGGATAGAAGCTGGCCCGCATCGCCGGCATCGCGTGCTCGGCGATGGTCTGCGGCGTCCAGCCTTCGGAGCGGTGGACCGAGCGCACCGGCCGCGGCTGGCTGATCAGCGAGATCTCGTTGTTGCGCACCGAGAAGATCTGGCCGTTGACCTCGCGCGCCGCGTCGCTGGCCAGGTAGACCGCCAGCGGCGCGATCTTCGACGGCGTCATCTGCTGGATCTTGGCCACGCGCGCCTTCTGCTCCTCGGTGTCGGTCGGGATGGCGCCGATCATCCGGCTCCAGGCGAAGGGCGCGATGCAGTTGGAGCGCACGTTGAACTTCAGCATGTCGAGCGCGATGGACTTCGAGAGCGCCGCGATGCCGAGCTTGGCGGCCGCATAGTTGGCCTGGCCGAAGTTGCCGATCAGGCCCGAGGTCGAGGTCATGTGCACCATTGCGCCCGAATTCTGTTCCTTGAAGAAGGTCGCCGCCGCCCGGCTCACGAAGTAGCTGCCGTAGAGATGGACCTTGATCACCGAATCCCATTCGTCGACCGACATCTTGTGGAAGAAGCGGTCACGCAGGATGCCGGCGTTGTTGACCACCGCGTCGATGCGGCCGAAGTTGTCGACCGCGCACTGCACGATGCGCGCCGCGCTCGCCGCATCGGCCACGTTGTCGGCGTTGGGCACGGCCTCGCCGCCCAGCGCATGGATCTCGTCGACCACCTGCTGCGCGGGCCCGGCGCTGTGGCCGGCGCCGTCGACCGCGGCGCCGATGTCGTTCACCACCACCCGGGCACCGTGCCGCGCCATGGCGAGCGCGATGTCGCGGCCGATGCCGCCCCCAGCGCCGGTGACCAGAACCACTTTGCCTTCGACCATCGGATCTCTCCTGAAACGTGCCTGCGGGATCGCTGGCGAAGAATGCCACGGCGGCCGCCGCCCGTGCTTCGGAATTCCGAAAGAGGGGCTTCGGCCCCGGGGTGAACGGGCCTCAGCGGCCGGGGCCCGCGGCGCGGTCGCGCAGCACCAGCGTCTGGATGGCGACGCCGACCGGCCCGTCTTCGTCGTACAGCCGCGACAGCGTGGTGCCGGCGCCGCCGGCGTCGGCCTGGGTATCCGACGACAGGCCGACCCATTCGCCCACCGGCTGGCGGTGCAGGTGCAGGCTCAGGTCGGCATTGGAAAACACATAGCGCTCGGCCTCCAGCACCCAGCTCAGGCCGTTGCCGAAGTCGGCCGCCGCGGCGGCGCGCATCGCCGGCGAGTTCGGCGCGCCGGCCACCAGCGGCACGGCGAGACGGAACCAGGCCGCGCCGGGGCCTGGCCGCGAGACGTCGCCCTGGGCGGCGAGGGTGTCGACGGCGGTGCCGTAGAACGAGCGGCCCGCGGGCAGGCCGGGGATGCGCAGCGGCTCGCTGCAGTCCCGGGGCAGCGGCAGCAGGCGCGGCGGCGACCGCCCGGGCAGGCCGTCGGGCAGCGCCAGCGCCTGCGCGCGCAGCATCAGCGCATGGGCGCGCGCCACCAGGGTGTCGCCGGCGAACAGGTCGATCGTCAGGCGCGTGGTCGAACGGGCGGGATGCGCGCTGCAGCGCGCGGTCAGCGGCGCCACCGGCACCGGCTTGATCAGTTCGACGCTCAGGCGCACCAGCTGCCAACCGGGCTCGGCCATGGCGCTCTCGGCCACGTGCGCCATCAGGGCGCTGGGCGCGCCGCCGTGCTGGGCGCGGGGGTCCCATGGCCCGCGAGAGAGTTCGGAGGGCTGCCAGACATCGCCCTCGCGCGTGAAAACGGCAGCGGGGCGTTCGGGGTCGATCGAGGTGCGGGTCATCGCCGCATTTTTACCGCAGCTGGTGCTTGAGCAGCTTGCCTGTCGCGGTGCGCGGCAGCGCGTCGCGGAATTCGTAGGCGCGCGGGATCTTGTAGCGCGCCAGCTGCGGCTCGAGGAACTGGCGCAACGCTTCGCCGTCGAGCGTCCGGCCGGGGCGTGCCACCAGCACCGCCGTCACCGTCTCGCCCCATTCCGGATGCGGCCGGCCGATGACCGCCACGTCCTGCAGGTCGGGGTGCATCGCGAGCACATCCTCGACCTCCTTCGAGTACACGTTCTCGCCGCCGGTGACGATCATGTCGCGCAGCCGGTCGACGATGAAGAGGAAGCCGTCCTCGTCGATGCGCGCCAGGTCGCCCGTGCGGTACCAGCCTTCGTCGTCGAAGGCGGCCGCCGAGGCCTCGGGGTTGTCGAGGTAGCCCTTCATGATCGCGGGCGAACGCAGGTGGATCTCGCCGACCTCGCCGGCCGTGCAGCGCTGCCCGTCGGCGCGGCGCAGCTCGACCGCGACGCCCGGCACGCCCGCACGGCCGATCGAGCCGGCCTTGGCGATCGCTTCCTCCGGGTAGAGCACCGTGCCCAGCGGGCCCGATTCGGTCATGCCGTAGACCTGCACGAAGCGGTCGCTGCGGTAGCTGGCGGCCAGCTTGCGCGCCATGTCGGCGCCCAGCGGGCCGCCGCCGTAGGCCCACATGCGCATGGCGCTGAAATCGTAGGACTGCACGTCGGGCACTGCCTGCAGCGGCGCCAGGAAGGCGATCGGCGCCCCGAAGGTGAAGCTGATCCGCTCCTGCGCCAGCGCGTCGAGGAAGGCCCTGGGCGCGTACTCGCGCAGGAACACCGCGCTGCCGCCCATCAGCAAGGTGCCGAGCAGCCAGTTGTTGAGCGGCGACGAGTGCCACGCCGGCATCGCGATCAGGGTGCGCTCGTTGCGCGTGATCGAGGTGCTGGCGGCCGCGCAGACGGCGGCGAGGAACACGTTGGCATGGGTGTGCAGGCAGCCCTTGGGCTTGCCGGTGGTGCCGGAGGTGTAGAGGATCTCGGCCAGCGCATCGCCGGCCGGCGGCGTGTCGTCGTCGATGGGCGCGGCCTGTTCGAGCAGGTCGTCGAAGGAGGGCATGCCGGCGCCGGCGCTGTCGGTCGCGAGCCAGCCGAGCACAGGGTCGATCTTCTGTGCCAAGGGGGCCAGCGTGCCGTCCACCACGCACAGCTTGCTGCCCGAGTGGCGCAGCACGTACGCGACCTCGGGGGCCTGCAGCTTGTGGTTGACCGGCACCACGGCCGCGCCGAGTCGCCAGGCGCCGAACAGCGCGATCGCGAAGCCCGGCGTGTTGAAACACAACAGCGCGACCCTGTCGCCCGAACCCACGCCCTGGCCGCGCAGCACGGTGGCAGCGCGGCGGGTGCGCTCGGCGAACTCGCCATAGCTGAACGAGCGGCCGGCGGCGCGCAGGAACTCCTTGGCCGGCTGCACGCGGGCGTGCTGGTCGAGAATCGAGACGAAATCAGTCATGCGTGCCGCGCCTCACTGCCAGGCCGCGCGCAGCAGGGCGGCCGGGTCGCTGGTGCCGGCAGTGATGCCCGTCACCGGCCCCCAGTCGGCATCGAAGCGACTGCCGATGAAGGCGGTCGAAGCTTCCGTGCTGGCATGCTGCAGCATCAGGCAGGCCTGGGCGGTCAGCGCCAGGCGCTGCGTGAAGCGGCGTGCCTGCCGTTCTTGTTCGGCCGGCGGCAGCAGGACCGCATCGCGCAGCGCCTGCGTCTGCGCCAGCACGCGGGAGTCCTGCGAGGCGACGTCCTGAAGATGATCGAGCACCCGGTGCGCATCGTCCGGGTTGCGCGAGATGGCGCGCAGCACGTCGAGGCTCATCACGTTGCCCGAGCCTTCCCAGATCGAGTTCACCGGGGCTTCGCGGAACAGGCGGCCCATCGGAGCGTCTTCGACGTAGCCGTTGCCACCGAAGACTTCCATCGCTTCGCCGGTCAGCGCCACCGCGCGCTTGCAGTTCCAGAACTTGGCCGCGGGCGTCATCAGGCGGCGCCAGGCCGCGTCCAGTGGCTCGGTCGAGCCGAAGTGCGAGGCCAGGTCCATGGCCAGCAGCGTCGCGGCCTCGGACTCGAGCGCCATGTCGCCGAGCAGCTCGGTCATCACGGGCTGGTCGACCAGCGCGCGGCCGAAGGCATGGCGGTTGCGCGTGTAGTGCAGCGCCTGCGCGAAGGCCTGGCGGATGAAGCCGGCGCTCGCGAGCGCGCAGTCGAGGCGGGTGTAGGTCGCCATGTCGATGATGGTCGGGATGCCGCGGCCTTCCTCGCCGACGAGAACGCCCCAGGCGTCCTTGAACTCGACCTCGCTGCTCGCGTTGGAGCGATTGCCCACCTTGTCCTTCAGGCGCTGGATATGGATCGGGTTCTTGCTGCCGTCCGGCCGCCAGCGCGGCACGAAGAAGCACGACGGACCGTGTTCGTCCGTCTTGGCCAGCACCAGGTGGGCGTCGCACATCGGCGCCGACATGAACCATTTGTGCCCGGTGATCAGGAACTCGTCACCCCAGGGGCCCTGGCCTGCAGGCACGGCCCGCGAGGTGTTGCTGCGCACGTCGCTGCCGCCCTGCTTTTCGGTCATGCCCATGCCGACGTTCATCGAGCGCTTGTCGGCGAAGGGCAGATCGCGTTCGTCATACGCCATGGCGCTGAACTTGGGTCCGACGGCGTCGAACAGCGCCGGGTTGAGGCGCACCACGGGAATGCAGGCCTTGGTCATCGTGGTCGGGCAAGTGGAGCCCGACTCGATCTGGCTGTGCATGTAGAGCGAGGCGCCGTAGGCGGTCCAGGCCGAGGGGCGCGGGTCGAAGAAGGGCAGGTTGGCGATGCCGTTGCGCCGCGCGATGGTCATCATCGCGTGCCACGAAGGGTGGAATTTGACGAAGTCGATGCGCTCGCCGGTGCGAGAGTGCGTCTGCAGCTCGGGCTCGTAGCGGTTGGCGTCCTCGGCGGCACGCAGCGTGGCTTCGGCGCCGTACGCCGCGCCCTGGCGCACCAGCTCGTCGTCGCGCCAGCCGGCGCCGCCGCGCGCCACCGCGCGGCGCAGCGCGGGGTCGCTGGTGTAGACGTTGTAGTCCTTGAGTTCGGGGGCCTGGTTGTCGGGATGGATGCCGGTCATGGTGTGCCTTTCGGAGGTGAATGGGGGTGCGGGCTCAGCCGCCCGCCGGGCGCTTCATCCGGCAGGTGGTGGCCTGCTCGGCCGCCTTGGCATCGACCACCGCCACCTGCCTCCAGCCCAGGCCGGTGTTCTCCTGGTCGTGCACCACGGCCTCGCCGTCGACCTTCTCCCAGCTCAGGACGTAGATCGGCTGCTGGGCCTGGTGGTCGGACTTGCGCATCTCGACCGGGCCGTTGAGGCCCTCGAAGCGCATGCCTTCCATCTTCGCGGCCACGACCGCGGGGTCGGTCGACTTCGTCTCGCGGATCGCCTGCGCCAGCATCACGATCGCGTTGTGGCCCAGGCCGTTGATGAAGTCCTCGTTGACCTGACGCTTGAAGCCGCCGAGCAGCGGCTGGGACGCCAGGCGCGGGTCGTTCGGGCTGAAGGCCGAGACCAGCTTGACCCGGCCTTCGCCCGCCGCCCCCATGGCGCTCGGCACGCCGAAATTGTTGCCGTTGAGCGTGTAGAAGTCGACGCCCAGGCCGGAATCGCGCGCGGCGCGCACGATCAGCGACAGGTCGGCGCCGAAGTCGGCCGTGATCACCGTGTCGGCGCCGGCGCGCTTGATCTTCGCCATGTAGGGCGCGTAGTCCTTGACCTGGCCCAGCGGATGGAAGTCGTCGCCGACGATCTCGATGTCGGGGCGCTTGCCGGCCAACTGCTCGCGCGCCGCCCTCGAGACCTCCTGGCCGTAGGCGTAGTTGGGGTTCAGCAGAAAGACCTTCTTCACGCCGGGATGAAGCGCGATGTGCGTCGTCATCGCCGCGACCTTCATGTCGGAATTCGCATCGGTGCGGAAGTGCCAGAAGCTGCACTGCGCATTGGTCATCACGGGCGCCTGCGCGGCATAGTTGAGGTACACGATCTCCTTGCCCGGATTGCGGCTGTTGTGCTTGTCGATGGCGCCAAGCAGCGCGATGCCGACGGCCGAGGAGCTGGCGCCCTGCACCACGTAGCGGATGTCCTGGGCCACGATCGAATTGAGCAGGCTCAGCGCCTCCTGGGCCGACAGCTTGTTGTCGAAGGCCACGATCTCGAACTTGGCCGGCCCGGCCCAGCCTTCGTCGTTGGCCATCTTGACCGTGTACTGGAAGCTCTTGAGCACGTTCAGGCCGAGGCCGGCCATCGGCCCGGACATCGCGTCCAGCGAGGCGATCTTCACGGTCGATGCGGGTTGGGCCGACGCGGCTGCGGCGGCCAGCGCGAGCGCGGCCGAGGCCGCCCGGAGGATGGTTTTCATGCGTCTCTTGTCTCCCGTTCTTGTGGGTTCTGCGCCGGTCTTCGGCGCTGCTGTCCATCGCTGCAGAATGCAGCCTGTCAGCTCGAAAAATTCTAGGAACAACCGACGCTTCGGGTGTTCGGGTTCCGGTGCAAGGAGGCCAGGATCAAACCTTCCCCGACTTCTCCCCCGAGGAGGAAGCCGCGCCAGTCGCGCGCGCTCCACACTTCGCAGGCCCTGCAGGAGGCCTTTGTTCGGCTTTTGGTCGAGCGCGGCTACGCGGGCATCACGATCCGCGAGATCGTGCTGGTGGCCGGCACCGGCCTCGGCAGCTTCTACGAGTACTTTGCCAGCAAGGAGGACCTGGCGCGCGTCTGCCTGCACCTGCGCTCCAAGGCGCTGCTGCTGGCGATCCAGGATGCCGTCGCGCAGCACACGGGCCGCCCGTTGCGCGAGATCGTCGACGCGCTCATCGACTCGCAGATCGAGGCCCACCGCGAGCGGCCGGCGGAGTGGGGCGCGCACTATCTGCTCGAACGCCACCTGTCGGGCGCCGATGCCTATCGCAAGATGTACGAGCGCTTCGTCGACGCTTGGTCCGATGCGCTGGCTGCCGCCTCGGACCTGCCCGCGGGAGCTGCGCTGCGGGACGCTGCGCGGGTGTGCCAGACCGTGATGTACGGACTGGTCTCGCACGTCCACATCAGCGCCGTCGGCGCGCCCGACCTGCAGGCCCTGTCGCGGCAGACCCGTACTGCCATCAACGCCTACCTGGAGGCCGTGCGCCCGGCGCCGTCAGGCGGGCTCGGGGCCCAGTTCGGGATCGTTCCCGACCATCATCAGGCTCAGTAGCTGCGACAGCGCTTCTCGCTGCTGGGTGTCGAACATGCGCAGCAGGTGAAGCTCCGCGGCAGCGTGCTTGGGCATCGCCTCGTCGACCAGGCGCTGGCCTTTCAGGCTCAGCTTGACCTGCACGCCGCGTCCATCCTTCGGGTCCGTCGAGCGCTTGATCAGGCCTTCGTGCTCGAGGCGCTTCAACAGGTTCGACAGGCCGCCGGAGGTGAACAACAGGGTCGCCTGCAGGCGCGAGGGAGACAGGCGATAGGGCGGCCCCGACACCCGCAGCGTCGCCAGCACCGCGTATTCCTGGTACTTCAAGCCGAAGGGCTGCAGTGCGGTGTTGATGGTCCGCAGCACGACCTCTTCGAGGCGCAGCAGACGGCCGACCACCGCCTTGCCGCTGCTGTCGAGGTCGGGGCGCTCGCTGCGCCACTGCCGGATGCCCCGCCCGACCAGGTCGTCCTCGACGGCATGGCCTTTCACCGGGACCGGCAGCGCGGCGACGGCTGCGGGCTTCGGTGCTTCATTTGCGTGCTTCATCGACTGGTTCTCCAAGGTTTTGCCTCGCGATCTTAAATGCCTTGCATTTATCTTTTGCGAAAGATAAAGTGCCATCGTCCGTTGCTTGTCCTCATCAGGAGCTTCCATGAACCCCAAGTTCTCACGTTGTCTGGCTGCCGGTCTCGCCGCCGCGCTCATGTCGTGCGCCGCACAGGCCGAAGAGTTGGTGATCGGCATCTTCGGCGGATCGTTCGCGGACGATTCGAAGGCCTGCCACATTGCCGCCTTCGAGAAGAAGACCGGCGCCAAGGTGGCCCTGAAGCTCGGCAGTTCCTCGCAGTTCGCCGCCTCGATCCGGGCCACGGCAGGAAAGTCCGATTTCGACATCGTCTACATCGACAACGCGCTGGCCGCGCAGCTCAAGAACGAGAAGCTGCTGGAGGTGATCGACAAGACCCGGCTGGCCAATGCCGGCGAGGTGTCCGCCAAGGCCTTCGACAAGGACGGCCAGTACGTGGTCTTCATGACCGGCGCCACCGTGATCGTCTACGACACCCAGCAGATCAAGACGCCGCCGACCTCGTGGGCCGACCTGTCGAAGCCGGAGTACGCCGGGAAGCTGGCCATCGGCGACATCAGCGGCACCTCGGGCTCGCAGTTGCTGATGGCGCTCAACCGCGCCAAGGGCGGCACGCTCGGCAACATGGATGCGGGCTTCGAGGCCGTCAAGCCGCTGGCCAAGTCGTCGGTGACGCTCTACACGCAGGCCGACCAGATCGTGTCGCTGTTCGAACGCCAGGAAATCGCGATCGCCGTCTGGTACCCGGACCGTGCGGGCTCCGCCATCGACAAGGGCCTGCCCCTGGCGGTGGTCTATCCCAAGGAAGGCGCGGTGGGCATCCTGCCGGCGCTGGTGATCCCGAAGGGCGCCAGGTCGCCGGCGCTGGCGCTCAAGTACATCGACGAGGTGTTGTCCAAGGAGGGGCAGACCTGCTTCGCCGAGCGCAAGTACGCGGGACCGGTCAACTCCCGAGTCGTGCTCAGCGACAAGGCCGCGAAGATCGTTCCCTACAAGGACACCTTCGACAACCTGTGGCTGCCCGACCCGGAGGCGGTGGCGAAGTCGCTGCCGGACTGGACCAAGCGCTGGCAGCGTGAAGTCGCGCGCTGACGCCTCGAACGCGCCGACACAGGACCCGCCATGCCAGCACTCACGCTCGAGCGTCTCGAAAAGCGCTATCCAGGGCACACGGCCGCCGCTTCGATTTCGCTGGCCGTCAAGGACGGCGAGTTCATTTCCCTGCTCGGCCCTTCCGGCTGCGGCAAGACGACGGTGCTGCGGATGGTGGCGGGCCTGATCCAGCCGACCAGCGGCCGCATCCTGATCGACGGCAGGGACGTGACGCAGGTGCCGACCAACAAGCGCCAGATCGGGCTGGTCTTCCAGTCCTACGCGCTGTTCCCGCACATGAGCGTGTTCGACAACGTCGCCTTCGGCCTCCGGCGCCAGGGCATCGAGGGCAGCGAGCTGAAGCAGCGCGTGGCGCAGGCGCTGGCGAGCGTGCGGCTGGCGTCGTATGGCGACCGGATGCCGCGGCAGCTTTCCGGCGGCCAGCAGCAGCGCGTCGCCGTGGCGCGCTCCATCGCGCCGCGCCCGAGCATTCTGCTGTTCGACGAGCCCTTGTCGAATCTCGATGCATCTCTGCGCGACGAGATGCAGATCGAGCTCAAGCGCCTGCAGCGCGAGGTGGGCATCACGACCCTGTTCGTGACCCATGACCAGGGCGAGGCGATGTCGATGTCCGACCGCGTCTGCGTGCTTGCGCACGGCGTGGTGCAGCAGTTCGCGACGCCGGAGGAGATCTATCACCGCCCTGCCACCGGCTTCGTCGCGGGCTTCATCGGTCGCCCCAATCGCCTGTCCGGTCGTCTGCTGCGCGCGGCCGGCCAGGCGGCGTCGGTACGGATACAGGACGGTCCGGTGCTGGCGGTCGCATCCGCCGACGGCCTCGACGACGGTGCGGCCGTGGATGTGGTCGTGCGCCAGGAAGACCTGCGCTTCGTCGGCCCGCAGGACGGCGCCTCGACCGCCATCGAGGGCCGCATCGCGCTGCGTTCCTTCGTCGGCTCGCGCGTCCAGTACGTGGTCGCGCTGGGCGGCGTCGAGGTGATCGCCGAAGCACCGACCAACGGCGCCTACGCAGGGCTGGAGGTGGGCATGGCCGTCCGCATCGCGGTCGAGCCGGAACATGTCTATGTCAACGCGGCACGGGCGCTGGAGGCCGCATGAGCCAAGGGAAGCTCCCGGGTTTCCTGCTGGTCTCGCCGCTGCTGCTGGTCTTGCTGCTGGTGTTCGTGGCGCCCGTCGTGCTGATGGCGCCGTTGAGCCTGCATGAATACGTGCCGGGCACCGGCATCTCGGCCCACTGGACCCTGGCCAACTACACCAGCATCCTGACCGACGCGTACTACCGCGAGGTGGTGCTCCGCACCCTGGTGCTCGGCTTCGGTGTCACCGCGATCTGCCTCGTGATGGGCTACCCGCTGGCCTGCTACATCGCCAACGCCGGACCGGCGATGCGGCTGACCCTGACGATGCTGGTGATCTTCCCGATGCTGTTGAACCTGGTGGTGCGCTCCTTCGGCTGGATCGCGTTGCTCGCCAACCGCGGCCTGGTCAACAACCTGCTGATCGACATCGGCCTGATCGAACGGCCGATCAAGATGATGTTCAATCTCTTCGGGCTGCTGGTCGGCATGTCCCACATCTTCCTGCCCTTCATGGTGCTGATGCTGGTGCCCGCCATCCAGGCCATCTCCAAGGACGTCCAGGCGGCGGCCTACACCCTGGCCGCGAGCCGCGCGCGGGTGTTCTGGTCGGTCACGCTGCCGATGAGCGCGCCGGGCATCCTGTCGGGCTCGATTCTGGTCTTCGTGCTGACCATCAGCGCGCTCGTGACCCCGCGCATGCTCGGCGGGCCGACCTACAAGGTGATGGCCACGCTGATCTACGACGACTTCCTGCAGACGCTCGACTGGCCCGCCGGCGCCGCGATGTCGTTCACCCTGACGGGACTGACGCTGCTGGTCATCGCACTGTCGAGCCGGGTGCTCAGGCGCTGGGGAGGCACGTCATGAACGAAGCGCGTGGACCAGGGCGCGGGCTGGCCGCTGCAGCCATCGGCGTCGTGGTGTTCCTGCAGATTCCCGTGCTGGTCGTGGTGCTCGCGGCCTTCAGCAAGACGGCCTATCTGACGATTCCCCCCAAGGGCCTGACGCTGCACTGGTTCGAGGTGGTGCTGCGCGACCCCGAGTACCTGAGCGCCGCCTGGACCAGCCTCTGGCTGGCCGCCGGGTCGACGGCCGCGGCACTGGTGCTGGGCCTGATCGCGGCCTACGCGATCCATCGGCGCCTGGTACCGGCCGCCGGCGCGCTGACCTCGCTCTTCATGGCGCCTCTGATCCTGCCTTCCGTGGTGCTCGGCGTGGCCTTGCTTCAGTACTACACGCTCACCGGCATGCGCGGCAATTCGCTCGGGCTCTGGCTGGCTCACGTCGTCATCACGGTGCCCTACGTGGTGCGCGCGAGCCTGTCGAGCCTGTCCTCGGTGGACGAGGCGCTCGAAGACGCGGCCCGCGTGCTCGGCGCCGGCGGCTTCGCCAGTTTCCGCCTGGTCACCTTCCCGCTGGTCAAGCCGGGGCTGGTGGCCGGCGGGCTGTTCGCCTTCATCACCTCGCTCGACAACGTGCCCGTCTCGGTCTTTCTGCTGTCGGCCAGCCAGACGACGCTGCCCGTGAAGATCTTCACGTCGGTGGAGCAGGGCGTCGATCCCAGCGTCGCGGCGGTCTCGACCCTGCTCATCGTGAGCACCGGCATCGTGCTGCTGCTGGCCGAGCGTTGGACCGGCTTCCACAAACACGTGTGATTCAAGGAGTTCCCCATGCCCGTGACCAGCAGAGGCTTCCCTCTGATGCTGACCTTCGATCTGGATGCCGAGACCATGTGGACGGGGCGCGATCCCGCGAATGCCGAGCGGCCGATCCTCATGTCGCAAGGCGCCTATGGCTGGAAGGTGGGCATGCCGCGCGTGCTCGCGCTGCTCGAGCGCTACGACCTCCAGGCGACCTTCTTCATTCCCGGCGAGGTCGCCGAGCGGCAGCCGGACCTGGTGCGCGAAGTGATCGCCAAGGGCCACGAGGTGGCGCATCACAGCTACAGCCATCGCTGGATCGTGAATCTCAGCCCGGAAGAAGAGCGCGAGGAAATGCGCCGTGGCATGGAGGTGCTCACCGCACTCACCGGCAGTCGCCCGCGCGGCTGGCGCTCGCCGGCGGCGGAGTTCAGCAGCATCACGCTCGACCTGATCCAGGAATACGGCTTCGACTATTCGTCGAACTTCTTCGACGACGATTCGCCGTACCTGCTGGAAATCGGCGGCGAGCGCACCGACATCGTCGAGTTGCCGTTTCGCTGGGTGCTCGACGACGCGCCCTTCTTCCAGTATTCGATCGTGCTGCCGGGGCGCACCCTGCAGGCGCCGTCGGCCGTGCTCGAAGCCTGGAAGAGCGAATTCGACGTCCTGTATGCCGAGGGCCGCATGATGATGGTCGGCATGCACCCGGAGATCATCGGGCAGCCGTCGCGCATCAAGGTGCTCGAAGGCCTGATCGAGCACGCGCTCGCGCACGCCGACGTCTGGATCGATCGCTGCGACAGGATCTCGGACGACATGCGTCCACGGCTGCAGGCGGCTGCGCGATGAGCCCCGTACCACCGACGCGTTTTCTGGTCAGCGGCGCGGCCAGCGGAATCGGCCTGGCCGTGGCGCGGCTGGCGGTGGCACGCGGTGCGCGCTGCGGCCTGCTGGATCGGGATGAGGCGGCGCTGGCATCGGTGTCGCAGGCATTGGGCGAGGCCGTGTGGCCGATCGTCTGCGATGTCGCCGATGCGGCTGCCGTGAACGCCGCGGTCGAGGAGGCGGCGAGATGGCTGGGTGGGATCGACGCCGTGGTGAATTCCGCCGGCGTCGATTCGCGCATGCCGCTCGAGCAGCTGGAGGATGCAGACTGGGCGCGCACGCTGGCGGTCAATCTCACCGGGCCGATGCTGGTCTGCCGCGCCGCATTGCCGCATCTGCGCCGTGCCGGTGGCGGCACGATCGTCAACGTGTCGTCGGCGGCCGGCCTCAGTCCGCTGCTGCATCGCACGGCCTATTGCGCCGCGAAGGCCGGCGTCATCATGTTCGGCAAGGCCCTGGCGATCGAGGCGGCCGCCGACGGCATCCGGGTGAACGCGGTGTGCCCGGGGGCGGTCGACACGCCGCTGTTTCGCTCCAGCTACGAGAGCAGCGACGATCCCGAGCGCGAGCTGGATGCGATCCGCCAGCGCTATGCCATGCGCCGCATCGCGGCGCCGGAGGAGCTGGCCGAGGCCGTGCTGTATCTGAGCGGCCCCGGATCCAGCTACATCACCGGCACCGCGCTGGCCGTCGATGGCGGCCGTACCTTCCACTGAGTGCCGGGCCGCCGCATGAAATTCGACCACAGGGTCGCCGTCGTCACCGGGGGTGGCCAGGGCATCGGCGCCGCCGCGGTGCTGGACTTCCTGGCCCACGGCGCCCGGGTGGCCGTGCTGGATCTCGACTGTGCGCCATTGGCGCAGCAACTTTCTGCCGTTCCCGGCGCGGCCGGCCGCTGCATCTGCGTGTCGGGGGATTGCACCGATCCGAAGGTCGTGTCGGCATTCTTCGATCGTGCCGAGTCCGGCTGGGGGCCGGTCGACATCCTGTTCAACAACGTCGGGCAAAGCGCGCGCGAACGCGGCGGCCCCTTCGCCGAATCGGAAGAATCGACCTGGCGCTTCGTGCTCGAGGTCTCGCTGCTGACGGCGATGCGCGCGTCGCGACGTGTCGCGGCGGGGATGCGTGACCGCGGCTTTGGCCGGATCGTCAACATGAGCACCGATGCGGCCTTCGTCGGCGACGTGGGGCTGGCGGACTACGCGGCAGCCAAGATGGGCGTGGTCGGCTTTACCCGCTCGCTGGCGCGAGAGCTGGCGCCGCACGGCGTCACGGTCAATGCGGTCTGTCCCGGTGCGATTCGCACCCGCGCGCACGACCGGCTCCAGCCCGAGGTGCTGGCCAGGATCGTGGCCGATACCCCCGCCGGCTTCATCGGGTCACCCGAAGACGTGGCTGCCGCGGTCAGTTTCCTTGCGGGCGACGACGCCCGTTTCATCACCGGCCAGACGCTGCTGATCGACGGCGGCCGATGGATGGTGTAGGGCCTATTCACACTATGTCCGGGGATCGCGTTGCCGTACCAAGGGGCTGGATGCAAGGCGCGCGTGCGCAGCAAGGCTTTGGCCTTGCAAGCGCGTGCAACGCCGCAGACGGCCCCTTGGCACGGCAACCCGAAGGGAAGGCATGCCAGGACGGGCCACTCGGCGTTGCGCTCCTTGCATGTGCCAACGCACATGCCGCGTCGCGCGCCTTGATTGGCCCGTCCTGGCATGCCTTCGCGACCCCGGACATAGTGTGAATAGGCCCTCGTCCCTGTTCACGGAGGATCGACAATGGATTTGATGGACCGCAGCGCCCGGGAGCTGGCTTCCCTCATCAGGCGCAAGGAGGTGTCCCCGGTGGAAGTCGTGCGGGCGGCACTCGATCGCATCGATGCCCGCAGCGACCTCAATGCCTTCATCACCGTGACCGGCGAACAGGCGATGGCAGCGGCGCGCAAGGCGGAGGCCGAAGTCATGGCCGGTGGCGTGCTGCCGCCGTTGCATGGCATTCCCTATTCGGTCAAGGACCTGACGGCGACGGCGGGGGTGCGCACCACCATGGGCTCGGCGATCTACGAGGACTTCGTCCCGAAGGAGGACGCCGTGGCGGTTGCGCGGGCCAAGGCCGCGGGCGCGATCCTGATCGGCAAGACCACCACGCCGGAGTTCGGTCACAAGCCCGTCGCAACGGCGCCGATCTTCGGCCGCACGCTGAACCCGATCGATCCGCGCTACACGCCGGGCGCGTCGAGCAGCGGGGCCGCCGTGGCCGTCGCCGCCGGCATGGGGCCGCTGGCCTTGGGAACCGATGGCGGCGGCTCGATCCGCATCCCGTCATCGTGCTGCGGCATCGTCGGCCTGAAGCCCACCCTCGGCGTGGTGCCGCATCTCCAGGCGCCCGACCTGTTCTCGGTGAATTCCTATGTCGGACCGATGGCGCGCGACGCGGCGGACACGGCGCTTCTGTTCGACGTGATCCGCGGCTTCGATTCCCGCGATCCCTACGGGCAGGGCTCGACGCCACCGGGGCGGCCGGCGCCGCTCACCCTGAGCGGCGTGAAGGTGGCGTGGCTTCCCACGGCTGGCAATCGGGTCGACCCCGAGGTGGCGCGCATCACCGAGGCCGCCGTGCGGGCGATGGAGCGGGAAGGCGCCATCGTCGAAACCGTCGAGCTCGACTTCGTGGCCCTGGAGCGGCACTTCCTGGTGGTCCTGCAGTCGATGCTGGCCGCCCGCGTGGGCGCCCATCTCGAACGCTTCGGTGCGCGCCTGGACCCGACCTTGATCGACACGGTGCGCAAAGGTCGCCAGCTCGGCGCGGTGGCGCTCAACGAAGCGGGCTTCGCCAGAACGCAATGTTTCGCCAGGCTTCAGGCACTCTTCGAGAGCTTCGACCTGCTGGTGTCGCCCACGCTGTCCGCGCCGCCGCTGCCGATCGACATGGACGTCAGCGGCGAGATCGAGATCGCCGGAAAGCCGGCAGGCACGGTTCGCGGCGCCTGGTATCCCTACACCTATCCGATGAACCTGACGGGGCATCCCGCGCTGTCGATGCCCTGTGGCCGCAGCTCGATCGGACTTCCGATCGGTCTTCAACTGGCCGGCCGCTGGCACGACGACCACTATCTGCTCGGGATCGCCGCGCTGCTTGAATCACGGCGCGCATGAAAGAAAAGGTCGCCCCCCGTGTGCGGCTTTGTTCGGTTGTGTCACGAAGGCTTAATTCTGGTGGGGTACCCTTCACGCAGACAGTCTGCCGGCGCTGGTAGAGGTTGCTTCGGCGCCCGCCCCTAGAGGGCGGTTCCTCGATGCCGGCGACTGTCGCGATGCCAAGAGGTGCGATGTCACTTTTGCAGGCACGGCGTGGCATCGTGCGGAAGAACTTCCGTCACACCAAGACGACCTTGAGCAACAGCCCCAGCCCGGAGACGCCCAGTGCGACGAGAGTGATGTTGCGATAGCCCACATCGCCCGTCCTCCTGTAGATGGCGATGCCCAATGCGTTTCCGAGCAGCGCCAATGGCAACGCCGGTAGAAAAATCATCCAGAACGGACGATCGAACAGGTGAGGCCGCGCGGCAGCCAGAAGCGTCAGGCCAACGAACTGCATCCACAGGATGAAGGTTTGCGTCAGCGCGCGGCTTTCTTCCTTGTTGACCCCCACCAGGCCGTTCCACACGACCAAAGCCGAGCCGGGAAAGGCCGAGAAGCCGCCGACGACGCCGCCCACGGCGCCGACAAGAAACGAGCGCTTCAGACTGGGCGCGCTGCTCTTCAGCCGCAGCGTCGCGGGTTTGAGCAACGACCATGTCGAATACGCCATGAGCAACAGGCCAAGCGATACCGTCAAGTCGCGGGGGCCAAAGGCGTAGAGGATCGTCAGTCCGACGGGCATGCCGGCCATGCCGCCGGCGAGGTAGGGGGCAACTCCGGCGCGCCAGTTCCGCAGGCCGACATGGCGGCGGATTTCGCTCCAAAGACTGCCGACGCTGAAAGCCTGCGTCAGCAGAGACAACCCCATCAGGACGGCCACGCCGAGTTGTGGAGGCAGGACCATCAGGCTCAGGGCGCCGATGGCCGAGAAGCCAAAGCCAGACAAGCCACTGAAGACTGCCGCCGCCGCGTAAATCGCGGCAAGGGCGAGCATGAATGGCAGACCGCCGGCGCTCGAGAAGTCGGGAAGGACGTGCATAGTGCGCTACCAGATCAGAGCGCGCTGGCTTTTCGGCTGGCAGCGTGCCGACGGTGCGCGGTCATCGTCCGCAGATCGTCGAAGCGCAAAGCCACGAGAGGGGCCCACCAGCACCAGCGCTCGCCCGGTCAGTCACCCACCGGAAGCCATTATTTACACGCGCGCCCCGCAGGGACACGCCTCGGCCGCGAGGCCCTCCTCAAATGTGTGGAGGCCACTTGGATCTTGAAAAGAACAAGATTCACTTCAAGCGCAGATTCCGAAACGCTCGGGGCTTTGAGCATGGGGGCGGCTCGCCACCAAAGCCGGGCGCCCAGGGCCACCGCCGATAGTCGGCCGGCTACGGTCGACCCATCACCGACGGTCACCGCCCCGCAGCGATTTGCGCTCGCGCTCAAGCAGCCGGTCGTAGAGGCCCCCGCCCGGCGCGACAAGGAATACCGCCGCGCCGTGTATCAGGAGGCCCAGGCCCCAGCCGAGGAGTGGATACACATACCAGTTCTGCCCGCGCGAGGTAGCCAGGAGAATGAGGAGCAGGTTCACCAGAACGTACACGAACGCATGGATGTACCAGCCCATCTTGGCGCTCGCGCGACGGCGAGCAAGTCGCTCCAGAGGGTCATGGTCGGCGGAGGCGTTTTTCATGGTGCGACCTCATAGGGGGAAGCATATTCCTCAAGTGGAACAGGTTTCGGCACCACATGGCTTTCAATTGGCACCCTCGAGGCGCCCGGGGCTTGCTCAGCGCGGGTCGGCTGAGGCCCGAGACGCCGATCGAGGCTCTTGCCCTCCGCCTCGGTTCCCGGGATGCGCTCAAGGCGCCTAACATCTATTGCATCGAATGGAGCGACGAGCGCAGAGGGCCAGCCGAGACGAACCAAGTGGCCGAGCAAGTCAACGAGACCGCCATGAATACCGATTCGCCAACGCCGTCCGAACTGGGTCCACCGCCACCGCCACCCAGTTCGCCGCCGCAAGAATCTTCGCCGACCCCGGCCGACCGACAGGGCTTCGAACCGTTCGGCTATACGGAGCGGAACTGAGAGGGAAGGGTCCTCACGGCTCTATCCCGAAGCGGTTGCGCGACCCATCGCAGGCCTGATCGCCAGTGTTACGTTCGGGAACATTTATGGGGTGCACGATGTCCAACCGGAGTTGGCTATCGGGAGCCGACCGTGGCGAGAAGCGTATTGTTCGTATACGAGGGCTATCAATTTTTCTGCTCGGCAGAGCGTCTGGGCCGTGCCTTGTACCGGCCGGTCCTCGTGCGCAGGCTTCCTTGGCCCAGCGAAGGGCGAGTGTCTTTGCTGAGTGACTCCGATACCTGTCGAACCGAGGCGGAAGCAATCCGGCACGCTGAAGCGCAAGCCATGAAGTGGGTTCACGCTCGTACGGCCCATTTGCCAGTGCTGGTTTGAAGCGAGCAAGGGTCATCGGCTCAGGCCTCCTCGGACCGGCCATATCCCGGACCGCAACGACGTGCCTCATTGGTCTAGTCCAACGAGGCGTTCCGGTACTCAGCCAACGCTGTGCGGCGGAACTCACCCACCGGAATGAGCTTGTCATCCAATTTCGGAAAGTGAGTGCGGATGTGGGGCCCTTCCCGAACCCAACATCCCCTGGATGCCCCGCCATAGAACGAAGTGAGGTAGGCAACGCGATAGGGGGTGACGCATCCGTCTTGGGCATCGGTCAACTGCAGGGGTTGATTGCCGTCCGTCACGAACAGGACTTGAGGCTCCAAGTCGCAGCCAAGAACCAGTGTGCAACCTGCGACCACTGCCGCGACAGAAGTTGTCTTCATGTCGCCCCCCTGTCGATGTCGGGTAAAGATTGATTGAGCGCTTTGGTGCGACAGTCGTCAACCCTCAAGCTGATGGGACCACGTAGCCGGCGATAGTCGGGAACTTCCGGTCAACCTGGCCGCGCACTGACAAGGCGAGGCTGCCGCAACTCGCAACGGTTGGGGAGGCGTGGGCGCGCGGGAGTCGGGCGGGGGAGCCCGGACACTGCGCCGGGTTTGTCGTTTCGGGAGGGCTGCATTTGGGCAAGTTGCCTACAGATTGCCGACAGGCAACGAAACAACAACAGGAAAGAAAAAAGCCTGCTACCGATTTGATAGCAGGCTTTCTAGTGCCCATGCGGGCTTGTTGGTGGTGGGCCCTGAGTGACTCGAACACTCGACCTACGGATTAAGAGTCCGCTGCTCTACCAACTGAGCTAAGAGCCCCTGAGGAACGACAGCTTTGTCGTTTCAGGCAATCCTACGATTATAGCCACAACTTTGGCGGCTTTCCTCAGGTCCGTTCAAAAATGCAGGCGATCCCCTGGCCGCCGCCGATGCACATGGTCACCAGCGCGTAGCGGCCCTGGATGCGCTCCAGCTCGTACAGCGCCTTGACCGTGATCAGCGCGCCCGTGGCGCCGACCGGGTGGCCCAGCGAGATGCCCGAGCCGTTCGGATTGACCTTGGCCGGGTCCAGGCCCAGGTCCTGGGTCACGGCGCAGGCCTGGGCCGCGAAGGCCTCGTTGGCCTCGACCACGTCCATGTCGGAGGCCTTCAGGCCCGCCTTCTCGAGCGCCTTGCGCGAGGCCGGCACCGGGCCGATGCCCATGTAGGCCGGATCCACGCCCGCGAAGGCGTAGGCCACGATGCGCGCCAGCGGCTTCAGGCCGCGCCGCGCGGCTTCTTCCTTCTCCATCAGCACCACGGCCGCGGCCGCGTCGTTGACGCCCGAGGCATTGCCCGCGGTCACGGTGCCGTTCTCCTTCAGGAAGGCCGGCTTGAGCTTGCTCATGTCCTCGATCTTGGCGTCGTGGCGCACGTGCTCGTCGGTGTCGAAGTAGGTGGTGCCCTTGCGGCTCTCGAGCGGCACCGGAACGATCTGCGTCTTGAAGTAGCCGCCCTCGATCGCCTTCTGGGCGCGCTGGTGGCTGGTCAACGCGGTCTGGTCCTGGGTCTCGCGGCTGATGCCCCACTTCTTGGCGATGTTCTCGGCCGTGATGCCCATGTGGATGGTCTGGAAGGGGTCGTGCAGCGCGCCGAGCATCATGTCGACCATCTTGCTGTCGCCCATGCGGGCGCCCCAGCGCGCCGTGAGCGAGGCGAAGGGCGCTCGGCTCATGCTTTCGGCGCCGCCGCCGACCGCCACCTTGGCGTCGCCGAGCTGGATGCTCTGTGCCGCGCTGACGATGGCCTGCAGCCCCGAGCCGCAGAGGCGGTTGACGGTGAACGCGGGCGTCTCCTGGGCGCAGCCGCCCTCGATCGCGGCCACGCGGGCCATGTACATGTCGCGCGGCTCGGTGTTGATGACGTGGCCGAAGACCACGTGTTCAACATCCTTGCCGTCGACCTTGGCGCGCGCCAGCGCTTCCTTGGTGACCAGCGCGGCAAGCCGGGTGGGCGGCACGTCCTTGAGGCTTCCGCCGAAGGTCCCGATGGCGGTGCGAACGCCGCTGACGACAACCACTTCCTTCATGACTTTCTCCTTAGCAAACGAAGTGCCGATGATGCCAGCCCGGCCGCCGCGCGGGTGACGCCGGCGTTACCATTCCTGTCCCAACCAGGAGCCTTTCGATGGTCGAAGCCGTTCTTCCCCGTCATGTGGTGGTCACGGGCGCCGCCGGTGCGCTGGGGCGTGCCGTGGTGCAGCAGTTCCTCGACGAGGGCGCACGCCTGGCCCTGATCGACCATCGGCTGGAGCACCTGGCCGGCACCTTCCCGGGGCTGGACAACGCGCAGCACCTGCTGCTCGAGGCCGACGTCAGTTCGCTGGAATCCATGGCCGCGGCCGGCCAGCGGGTGCTCGGCGCCTTCGGCGGGCAGGTCGACGCCCTGGTGCACATCGCCGGCGGCTTCGAGATGGGCGAGCCGGTGCACGCCCTGAGCCGCGCGGCCTGGGACCGCATGATGAACCTCAACGCCTGGTCCTTCGTCGCCGTGACGCAGGCGCTGGTGCCCGCGATGATCGCGCGCAAGGCCGGCCGGGTGGTCGCGGTCTCCGCCAAGACCGCCGCCCGCGGCGCCGCCGCCATGGCCGCCTATATCGCCTCGAAGAGTGCGCTGCAGCGCCTGGTCGAGGCCTCGGCGGCCGAGCTGGCGCCGCACGGCATCGCGGTCAACAGCATCGCGCCCAGCGTGCTCGACACGCCGGCCAACCGGCAAGCCATGCCGGCTGCCAACCCGGGCCAGTGGGTGCCGACCGCGGTGGCGGCACAGACCGTGGCCTTCCTGGCCTCGCCGGCCGCCGCCGCGCTGCACGGGCAGCACCTCACGCTCGACGCCTGAGCGGCGCATGCCCCGGTGCCGGGCGGACTTGCACCAAAGGGCAAGCGGCACGGCACCTTGGGACAAGTGCACTTTTTTTCCGGGATGCGCATGCTGTGGGCTCCTTCCGGCGCCCGGCATCGTCGCCCGCGCCTGTACGCAACCCCCAACCAGGAGTCCGCCATGGCGTCCAAGAAGCCCGCTGCCAGTCCATCCGGTGCCAAGAAGCCCAACATCCTCGTGATCTGGGGCGACGACATCGGCATCGCCAATCTCAGTTGCTATACGCATGGCCTGATGGGCTACCAGACGCCGAACATCGATCGCCTGGCCTGGGAGGGGATGAAGTTCACGGATTCCTACGGCGAGCAGTCCTGCACCGCGGGCCGCTCGTCGTTCATCACGGGCCAGAGCGTCTACCGCACCGGCCTTTCGAAGGTTGGCATTCCGGCGGCCCCGATCGGCATGAACACGGAGCTCGTCACGATCGCGGCGCTGCTCAAGAACCAGGGCTATGCCACCGGCCAGTTCGGCAAGAACCACCTGGGCGATCGCAACCAGCATCTGCCCACCAACCACGGCTTCGACGAGTTCTACGGCAACCTCTATCACCTGAATGCCGAGGAAGAGCCGGAGATGTACGACTACTACCCGGACAAGGACTTCCCCAACTTCAAGAAGAACTTCGGCCCGCGCGGCGTGGTCCACTCCTATGCTACCGATGTCGACGACCCGACCGAGGAGCCGCGCTGGGGTCGCGTCGGCAAGCAGAAGATCGAGGACACCGGTCCGCTCACCACGAAGCGCATGGAGACCTGCGACGACGACTTCGCTGCCGAGGCCAAGAAGTTCATCGGCAAGCAGCATGAGGCCGGCAAGCCCTTTTTCGTCTGGCTCAACTTCACCCACATGCACATGTTCACGCACACCAAGAAGGAGAGCCTGGGCCAGGCCGGGCGCTGGCAGTCGCCCTACCACGACACGATGATCGACCACGACAAGAACGTGGGCGAGATGCTCGACTACCTCGACGAGCTCGGCATCAGCGAAGACACCTTCGTGATGTATTCGACCGACAACGGGCCGCACATGAACAGCTGGCCCGACGGCGCGATGACGCCCTTCCGCAGCGAGAAGAACACCAACTGGGAAGGCGCCTTCCGCGTTCCGATGGTGGTGCGCTGGCCGGGCCATGTTCCCGCCGGCAGCGTGTCGAACGGCATCGTGCAGCACCACGACTGGCTGCCGACTTTTCTCGAAATGGCGGGCGAGCCCGACATCGTCGAGAAGGTCAAGAAAGGCGTGACCGCGATCGGGCGCAAATACAAGAACCACATCGACGGCTTCAGCCTGCTGGCGCACATCACGGGCAAGGAGAAGGAGAGCCCGCGCAAGCTCTTCGTCTATATCAGCGACGACGGCGACATCCTCGGCCTGCGCTACGACAACTGGAAGGTGGTCTTCATGGAGCAGCGCTTGGCCGGCACGCTGGGCGTCTGGGCCGAGCCCTTCGTACGCCTGCGGCTGCCGAAGATATTCAACCTGCGAACCGATCCGTTCGAGCGCGCCGACATCACCTCCAACTCCTACTACGAGTGGTTCATCTACCACGCGTACATCCTGTACGGCGCCTATGCGATCGCCGACAAATTCGCGGCCACCTTCAAGGAGTTCCCGCCGGTGCAGAAGCCCAACACCTTCACGATCGACGACGCGCTGGCGAAGATGGCGGAAGCCTCGGCCGGTGGCGCGAACTGAGTGCCGGCCGTCGACACCGGGCCGATGCCATGCGCCGGGCCAATCCGCAGCGGGGCCTTGGCGGCCGGGCCGGCCCGAGCCTCCAGCGAGGCCGGATCGAGTGCATGCCACTCCAGGAGATCGCCATGCCGCAGGCAGTTCCGGGGCCCGACCACGAGACCCGGCTCAGCGACGATTACGTGCGCCTGGTGGCGCGCGATGCCTTCTTCTGGGCCTGGCCGATCGTCAACGTGTACAACCGCCGCGTCGCCTTCGGACGCCTGCCGCATCCGATGCTGCTGGGCGGCGTGCTGCCGGTCGGGCCGAACAACAGCCTGACCATGCTGAGCGACTACGTCGATCCGGCCGAGCGCGCGGTGGCCTGCCCGAACCAGGACGTGGTGTACGGCAATGGCATCGTCGCGCTGGACCGGTCGCCGATGGTGCTGCAGGTGCCCGATTTCGGCGATCGCTTCTGGGTCTTCCAGGTGGTGGATTCGCGCACCGACAGCTTCGCCGAGCTGGGCAGCATGTACGGCACGGCGCCCGGCTTTTATCTGCTGGTCGGGCCGAACTGGATCGGCACGGTGCCGCCGGGGATTCGCCGCGTGTTCGTCTCGCAGACCGGCACCGGGGTGGTGATCCCGCGGGTGTTCCGCGACGACACGGCGCAAGACCTGCAGGCGGTGCAGTCGGTCATCAACCGGATCGGCCTCTACCCGGTGGCCGAGTTCGACGGCCGGATGAAGATCACCGACTGGCGCAAGCTCCCGGTGCGGCCGAGCGCGGCGGATCCCGGGGACGCGGAGACGCGCTGGGTGCCGCCGGAGAATTTCCTGCAGGACCTGCCCGCCGCGCTGGCCGATGCGAGGCCCTTGCCGGGCGAATCGGCGCGCTATGCGCAGGTGCTGGCGGTGGCGGCTGCGGCTGCGAGGGATGCGCGCCTCAAGCAGGTCTTCGAGCAGGCGGTGGCGGCGGCCGAACGGGAACTGGTCGAGCCGCTGTTCGAGTTCCGAAACTACGGGCGGCCGTTGCCGCACCACTGGTCGACGATTTCGAATGGCGCCTGCTTTGGCGCCGACTACTTCACGCGCACGGCGGTTGCCAAGTCGAACATCTTCGTCAACAAGCCCAACGAGACGCAGTACTACTACCAGGACCTGGACCGGGACGGCATGCGCCTGCGCGGCACGGCGCGCTACACCCTGACTTTCGCGCAGGGGGCGCTGCCGCCGGTCAAGGGCTTCTGGTCGCTGACGCTCTACAACGGCCACCATTTCTTCGAGCCCAACGCACTCGGGCGCTACGCGGTGGGGACGAAGAGCCGGGCGCTGCGCTTCGCCGCCGATGGCTCGTTGACGATCCATGTGCAGTCGACGTCGCCGGGCGCCGAGAACGAAAGCAACTGGCTGCCGGCACCGGCCGGGAACGCCAGCGAGTTCTCGCTCTACATCCGCGCCTACTGGCCGGAGCCCGCGGCGATGGAAGGCCGCTGGACGCCGCCGGCGGTGGTTCGCGCCGAGCGCGAGTAGCGCCGGAGAGGCCGCCATGTACGAGACCAATTCGCTTCTGGGCCTGGGCGGCATCTTCACCGTGTTGTTCGTCACGCTCGGGCCCCTCAAGATCATCGGACCCTTCGCCAGGCTCACCCACGGTCTCGACGAGAAGCTGCTGCGCGGGATCGCCCTGCGCACCTTCGTCATCGCCCTGGCCGCGGCGGTCCTGGGTGCCTTCATCGGGCTCTTGTTGCTCCGGAACTGGGACATCCCGGTCCCTGCGCTGCTGCTGACCGGCGGCCTGATCTTCTTCGTCGTCGGCATGCGCATGGTGCTGGCACAGTACCAGCCGGCCGCCGCGCCGCCGGCGGACCTCCCGGCCTCGCCCATCGCGGCGGCGATGCGCATCACCTTTCCGACCGTGGTCACGCCCTACGGGATCTCGGCGCTGATCGTGCTGGTGGCCAACAGCCACAGCGCCGGGCGCACGCTGGCCATCCTGGCGATGCTGGCCTTCGTGATGCTCCTGAACCTGCTCGCCATGCTCTGCGCGCGCCGCCTGATCGGCGGGGCCGCGGCCATGGTGCTGGAGATCCTGGGGGCGGTGCTGGGGGTGCTTCAGGTGGCCCTGGCGGTGAGCATCATCTTTGTTGCATTGCGTGAATTGGGACCCTTGCACGCCGGATGACAACGCGTGGGTCGATCCGGGGGCGCAGTCCGTGGGCCTGGCCGACCAGGACGCGCCGCAGCCCGCGGTGCGGCTGGGCGAGGGGCCGCCGCTGGTGCCCTGAGGGCGCCAGGAGGATCAGGTTGCACGGAAGAGGGGTTTCATACGGGGCAATGGGGCCAAATGGACCCGGAACCCGCATGAATGCTGAAAAGTTGGTGGAGAGGATGAGGATCGAACTCACGACCTCCGCATTGCGAACGCGGCGCTCTCCCAGCTGAGCTACCCCCCCAACGCAAGTTGAATTCTAACCAGAACCGGCGCCCGTTTGCACGACCGCGTGGCCGTGCCAAGATGCGCGCCTCGCAAACCCTGGAGCTTGAACCGATGGCCTCGTACGATCCCGCCTGGCTGGACCGCATGTACAACAATCGCGCGTTGGTGCCGGACCATCCCGCCTATTTCGAACGCTGGGCGGCGGATTCCGCCGCGACCCGCGGCGCGCTGCCTTGCCAGCTCGACCTGCGCTATGGCGACGGGCCGGCCGAGACCCTGGACGTGTTCCCGGCGCTGGCGCCGGATGCGCCGGTGCTGGTGTTCATCCATGGCGGCTACTGGCGCTCGCTCGACAAGAGCCAGCATTCCTTCATCGTCCGCGCCTTCCGCGACCGCGGCGTCTGCGTCGTGCTGCCGAACTATGCGCTGTGCCCGGGGACGCCCGAGCAGCCGGTCGGCATCGAGGACATCGCGTTGCAGATGGTGCGCGCGCTGGCATGGACCTGGCGCCACATCGCGGCGCACGGTGGGGATCCGTCGCGGATCACGGTCGCGGGCCATTCGGCCGGCGGGCACCTGGCGGCGATGCTGCTGGGCTGCGACTGGAAATCGGTGGCGCCGGACCTGCCCGCGCAGCTGGTGCGCAACGCGCTGTCGATCTCGGGCGTGCACGATCTGCGGCCTCTTCAGCACGCGCCCTTCATCGCCGACGTACTGCGCCTGACGGACGCATCGGCGCGGCGGCTGAGCCCGGCGCTGTGGCCGGCACCGGCGCACGGCCGGCTCTGGGCGGTCGCCGGTGGCGACGAGAGCGAGGAGTTCAAGCGCCAGAACGCGCTGATCCGCGACGCCTGGGGCGCGCGCACGGTGCCGGTGTGCGAACTGATGCCGGGGCGCCACCATTTCAGCATCCTGGACGCGCTGGCCGATCCGGCGCATCGGCTGCACCGGCTCGCGGTGCAACTGCTCGAGGCCTGAGGGGACCAGGCCGGCGCCGGGCCGCCCCAAGGCGGCCTGCGGCCCCCTCGGGGGGCAGCGACCCACACGAAGTGGGGAAGCGTGGGGGCGATCCAGGCCGGCGCCGGGCCGCCCCAAGGCGGCCTGCGGCCCCCTCGGGGGGCAGCGACCCACACGAAGTGGGGGAGCGTGGGGGCCTCGTGACCTACATCAGCAGGTGTTCGCCGGCGTTGTCCCCACCGAGCATGACATAGTTGACCTTGCGGATGTCCATCAGCTTGCGGCCGCCCGCGTAGCTGATGGAGCTCTGGATGTCCTGTTCCATCTCGATCAGCGTGTCGGCCAGCTGGCCCTTGATCGGCTCCAGGATGCGCTTGCCTTCGACGTGCTTGTACTCGCCCTTGTTGAAGTCGCTGGCCGAGCCGTAGTACTCCTTGAAGAGGGCGCCGTCGACCTCGACGGTCCTGCCGGGCGACTCTTCATGGCCCGCGAACAGCGAGCCGATCATCACCATCGAGGCGCCGAAGCGGATGCTCTTGGCGATGTCGCCGTGGTCGCGGATGCCGCCGTCGGCGATGATCGGCTTGGTCGCCACGCGCGCGCACCACTTGAGCGCGGACAGCTGCCAGCCGCCGGTGCCGAAGCCGGTCTTGAGCTTGGTGATGCAGACCTTGCCCGGGCCGATGCCGACCTTGGTCGCATCGGCGCCCCAGTTCTCGAGGTCGATCACGGCCTCGGGCGTGCCGACATTGCCCGCGATCACGAAGGCCTTGGGCAGCTTCTTCTTGAGGTAGCCGATCATGTTCTTCACGCCGTCGGCATGGCCGTGCGCGATGTCGATCGTGATGTATTCGGGCTCGAGGCCGGCGGCGACCATCTGGTCGACCGTGTCGTAATCGGGCTTCTTGACCCCCAGCGAGATCGAGGCGAACACGCCCTGGGCGTGCATGTCCTTGACGAACTTGAGGTTGTCGAGGTCGAAGCGGTGCATGACGTAGAAGTAGCCGTTCTTCGCCAGCCAGGTGCAGATGGTCTCGTCGACCACCGTCTTCATGTTGGCGGGCACCGTCGGGATGCGGAAACTGCGGCCGCCCAGCGTGACGCTGGCGTCGCATTCCGAGCGGCTTTCCACCACGCATTTGCGGGGCAGCAAGAGGATGTTGTCGTAGTCGAAGATTTGCATGAGATTCCAAGCTCCTTAGTAGGTCGCCGCCGAAAGATTGCGATGGCGATGGGGCGCTTGGCTTGGAGACCGGATCTGCGGGCGCGCCGTGGCGGCGCGGCCGTTCCCTGCTGTGCGCAGGCGCAAAAAAACCGGACGTCAAGAAACTTGGGCCCGGTGACTGATTCTACCCGTTCGCCCGACCCTTGCATGCGAAGGGGCCGGGCGTCAGGGGCTATTCGGGGCGCACGTTGGCTCGCCGCACCACTTCACCGTAGGCGACGAGTCGGTCGGACATCATCTGTTCGAGTGCCTGCGGCGTCATTGCTTCCGGAGGGATCACGCCGCGCGACTTGAGCGCGTCGATCATGGCCGGTTGTGTCGCCGCGCTGCGGATGGCCTTGTGAATCGCCTGCACCACGGCCTGTGGCGTGTGGGCGGGTGCGGCGATGCCGGTCCAGGACGTCTGGTTGAGCGTCGGGTGGCCGAGTTCGGCGAAGGTCGGCACGTCCGGCAGTTGCGCGATTCGCGTCGGCGATGCCACGGCCAACGCGCGCAGTTTGCCAGCCTGGATGTGGGGCAGGAAGATCACGAGGTTGTCGAGCGCGAACTGGACTTCGTTGCCGAGCACCGCCGTGATCAGCGGCGAGCCGCCGCGGTACGGGACGTGTACCGCCTGCGTGCCCAGCGCCAGCTGTATCATTTCCACGTTCAGTTGACCCATGCTGCCAGCACCCGCGCTGCAGAAATTGAGCTGGCCCGGACGTGCCTTCACGTAGGCGACGAACTCCGCGAAGTTTCGCACCGGCAGGCTGGGATGCACCAGCAACACGTTCGGCTGGCGGCCCAGCAGGGCGATGTTGTCGAAATCCTTGATGGGGTCGTAGGCCAGGTTGGGCTGGACCAGCGGATTGGCCAGGTGGCTGCTTTGAGACGACACAACCAGTGTGTGGCCGTCGGGCTTGGCACGCGCCACGAACTGCGCGCCGATGGAGCCGCCAGCGCCGGGCTTGTTGTCGATGACGATGGGCACCCCCAGCAGTTGACTCAGGGGTTCGGCAAATTGGCGCGCCATCACGTCCACGGATCCTCCGGGAGGGAAGGGGACAACGAGTGTGATCGGACGTGAAGGGTATTGGGGATTGGCCGAGGAAGGCAAGGCGGACAGGGCGGCGAGGCCCAGGCCGGTGCCCAGGATCCGGCGCCGGGTCAAGGCAGGCCAGGCGGCGTCGAGGCGGCGGTGTTTCATGGGGTTGCTCCAGACAATGGGGGGCCGCGCGGGTCAGCGCAGTGCCAGGATGGTTCGCGCGAGCGCCTGAGCGCGCGGCACGAAGGTGCTCAGATCGCAGAACTCGCGTTCGCTGTGCGGATAGCCGCCCACCGGGCCCAGCGCG
Source organism: Variovorax sp. P4_B11 (assembly GCF_056402355.1). Taxonomy (NCBI): domain Bacteria; kingdom Pseudomonadati; phylum Pseudomonadota; class Betaproteobacteria; order Burkholderiales; family Comamonadaceae; genus Variovorax; species Variovorax sp. P4_B11. The sequence continues at coordinate 99,140 of NZ_JBFUHO010000007.1, read as the reverse complement.
CACAGCGTCGGGATGCCCATGGAGGAGGTGATGCCGCTGTCTGCCGCACCGCCGGTGAATTCGCCGTCGACCGAGAAACCCGAGCGCATGGCGCAGTGCTGGTAGAGCTGCAGCAAGGCCTCCGGCGTGCGGACCATCGGCAGCGTGCCGGTCTGCCTGACGATGCGACCGTGCGTGCGCGGAAGGGATTCGGCTTCGATGATCGTCTTCACATCGCCCAGCAGCGCTTCCAAGTCGGTGTCGGCGGTGTAGCGCAGATCGAGCTGTGCCCGTGCCCGGGGTGCGATGACATTGGCTGCCATGCCGCCTTCGACGAAGCCCACGTTCAGCAGCACGCCGGGTTGCGAGTCGGTCAGCGCATGCAAGGCGAGCGTCTTGTGCGCCAGGGCGGCGATGGCGCTGGCTCCTTGGGTCGGATTCACGCCGGCATGCGCGGCGACGCCGAGGACCTCGAATTCAATGTTGTAGGAACCCTTGCGCGCCGTCACCACGTTGCCGCTGATGCGCCCCGGCTCCGCGTTCAGGACCGCCCGGGCGCCTTTCGCCACCTGGCGGATCAACGCGCGCGACGCGGGAGAGCCGACCTCCTCGTCGCACGAGAAGAACAGTTGCAACGGGCTCGGGTGGCCGCCGAAGCGCGCGAATGCCTCGGCGACGAAGGCGTTCATGACCAAGCCCGATTTCATGTCGGCCACGCCCGGCCCGTAGGCACGGCCCCCGTCCGAGCGCCACGGGCGGCTCGCGGCGGTGCCGATGGGGAAGACCGTGTCCATGTGGCCCAGCAGGAGGACATGGCCCTTGTCGGCGTCCAGTTCCTGCGGCAGGCGGGCGTGGAGACAGCAGCCGTAGCCGGGCAGTTCGATCGTCTGGACCTGCATGCCCGCCGCCTCCAGCCGCTTGGCCAGGGCGGCCGCCACCCGATGAATGCCCTCGATGTGGCCGCTGCCGCTGTCGATGTCCACGATCTGCTGGAACAGTGCCAGCATGGGCTCGTGCTGCGCCGCCAGCCAGTCCGTCACCTGGGCGTCGATGGCGGCCGCGCGCGCATCGTCCCGCGCCTGAATGTGCATGCATGCTCCCCTGAAATGAAATTGTCAGCCATGATATTTTTATGAAACGTTCATTGCAATGACTTGCATACTCAGACGATTCTGAAAATGTCACTCTGCAATCGCACTCATGCTCCTGACAGAACGGCTGGTGTTCCACGCGTCATCCCTCACGGCCAGCGAACGTGGCCTGGCCGACGACCTCCTGCGCCACTATCCCGACGGCTTGCTGGATTCCGCCAGTGCGATCGCGATGCGCGCCGGCACCAGCGCGTCCACCGTGGTGCGCCTCGTTTCCAAGCTGGGGTATGCCAGCCTGGCGGAGGTCCGGCGCGAGGCACGCTCCGAGGTGACAGCACTGCTGCAGACGCCCGCGCAGCGCGCCACGGCCACGATCGGCGGTGATCGCAGCCTGGCCGAATGCATCGACGACGCCCTGTTGCACGACCAGCACAACATCGCCGCCACGCGCCAGTCGCTGGACATGTCGATGTTCGAGGGCATGGTGAATGCCATCGCCGGCAGCGAAGGCCGTCTGTTCGTGCTGGCGGAGAAGAACAGCGTTCCGGTGTCGACCTACCTCACCACCCACCTCAACCTGTGCCGCCCGCGCGTGCAGGACCTGGGAGCGGGCGCGCCGTTCGCGGTGGACCGCCTGCTGTGGATCGAACCGAAAGACGTGCTGCTGGTGTTCAGCATCCGTCGCTACTCCAGCGGCGCCCTGCTGGCGGCCCGCCAGTTCCGCGAGCAAGGCTGCACCGTGCTGGCCCTGACGGACAGCGCGGCCGCGCCCGTGGTGGCGCAGGCCGATCACTGCCTGGTCGTGGGCACGGCGAACGCGTCGCCCTTCGATTCGTACACGGCCGCCTTTTTCCTTTGCAATGCACTCGTCTCGGCCGTCGCGCAGCGGCGGCAGGTGCAGGTCGGCGAGGCGCTGCGGCGCCAGGATGCGCTGTGGCAGCGCGTCGAGTCCGACGCGGTCGATGGCCTGTACCGCGCGCCGTCCACCCCACGAGGCCGGCGTCCCAAGACCTGAGGCGGCCGCTGGCAGGGGCACCTTCCTACAATGGGCGCATGCTCCCCCATGACTTGTTTTCTGGCGCGCCCGAGGCCACGGGCCATGCGCCTGCAGCGTCGCCGCTGCTTGCCAACCTGAATTCGGAACAACTCGCCGCCGTCACGCTCCCGGCCGGCAACGCCCTGATCCTGGCCGGCGCCGGTTCCGGGAAGACGCGGGTGCTCACGACCCGCATCGCCTGGCTGCTGCAGACCGGCCAGGTGTCGCCGGGCGGCATCCTGGCCGTGACCTTCACCAACAAGGCGGCCAAGGAAATGATGACCCGGCTGGGCGCCATGCTGCCGGTCAACGTGCGCGGCATGTGGATCGGCACCTTCCACGGCCTGTGCAACCGCTTCCTGCGCGCCCACTGGAAGCTCGCCAACCTGCCGTCCACCTTCCAGATCCTCGACACCCAGGACCAGCTCTCGGCCATCAAGCGGCTGATGAAGCAGTTCAACGTCGACGACGAGCGCTTCCCGGCCAAGCAGACCCAGTGGTTCATCGCCGGCGCCAAGGAAGACGGCCTGCGACCGCGCGACGTCGAGGCCCGCAGCGACGACGACCGCAAGAAGATCGAGCTCTACCAGTTGTACGAGGAGCAGTGCCAGCGCGAAGGCGTGGTCGACTTCGGCGAGCTGATGCTGCGCAGCTACGAACTGCTGCGCGACAACGACCCGGTGCGCGAGCACTACCAGCGGCGCTTCCGCCACATCCTCATCGACGAGTTCCAGGACACCAACCGGCTGCAGTACGCCTGGATCAAGATGCTTTCGGGCACGACGGCCGAAGGCCGCTTCACGCCCAACGACAACAGCGTGATCGCGGTCGGCGACGACGACCAGAGCATCTATGCCTTCCGTGGCGCGCGGGTGGGCAACATGGCCGACTTCGTGCGCGAATTCGACGTCTCGCACCAGATCAAGCTCGAACAGAACTACCGCAGCTACAGCAACATCCTCGATTCGGCCAATGCGCTGATCAGCCACAACACCAAGCGGCTGGGCAAGAACCTGCGCACGGACCAGGGCCCCGGCGAGCCGGTGCGCGTCTACGAATCCACCAGCGACTTCGCCGAGGCGCAGTGGATGGTCGAGGAGATGCGCCAACTGGTGCGCGACGGCATCGACCGCAAGGAAATGGCCGTGCTCTACCGCAGCAACGCGCAGAGCCGGGTGATCGAGACGGCGCTGTTCAACGCCTCGGTGCCGTACCGCGTGTACGGTGGCCTGCGCTTCTTCGAGCGGGCCGAGATCAAGCACGCGCTGGCCTACCTGCGCCTGCTCGAGAACAAGGACGACGACACCAGCTTCCTGCGCATCGTCAACTTCCCGCCGCGCGGCATCGGCGCCCGCAGCATCGAGCAGTTGCAGGACGCGGCCCGCGCCGCCGGGCGCTCGATGCACGACGCGGTGAGCGCCGTCGGCGGCAAGGCCGGCAGCAACCTGACGGCGTTCGTGGCCCGGATCGACGTGCTGCGCGAGCAGACGCAGGGCCTGTCGCTGCGCGAGATCATCGAGCTGGTGCTCGACCACAGCGGCCTGATCGAGCACTACAAGGCCGATCGCGAGGGCGCCGACCGGATCGAGAATCTGGAAGAACTGGTGAATGCGGCCGAAAGCTTCGTCACGCAGGAGGGTTTTGGCCGCGACGCGGTGGCGCTGCCGGTCGACGAGCTGCGCCAGTCGCCGGCCAGCCAGGGGCTGGACCCGAACCGGCCGCTGCTCGACGAGCCGCTGGCGCCCGACGCCGAGACCGGCGAAACCCTGAGCCCGCTGGCCGCCTTCCTGACCCATGCGGCGCTGGAATCGGGCGACAACCAGGCCCAGGCCGGCCAGGACGCTGTGCAGCTGATGACGGTGCATGCGGCCAAGGGCCTCGAGTTCGACTGCGTATTCATTACCGGCATGGAAGAGGGCCTGTTTCCGCACGAGAACTCGATGAGCGACAACGAGAGCCTCGAGGAAGAACGGCGGCTGATGTACGTGGCGATCACGCGCGCGCGCCAGCGGCTCTACATGAGCCATTCGCAGACCCGGATGCTGCACGGCCAGACCCGCTACAACCTCAAGAGCCGCTTCTTCGACGAACTGCCCGAGGGCGCGCTCAAATGGCTGACGCCGAAGAACATGGGCTTCACGCCTTCGGCCTTCGGCTACGGCGGCGGCTACGCGACCACGCGGGGCGGCGCCGGAGCTTTCAGCAAGGACAGTTTCGCCAGCCCGCCGGTCCCGCCGCAGAAGGCCGCACCTTCGCACGGCTTGCGCTCGGGCATGCAGGTCTTCCACAACAAGTTCGGCGAAGGCACCGTGACCGCGCTCGAAGGCAGCGGCGACGACGCCCGCGCGCAGGTGAATTTCCCGCGCCACGGCATCAAGTGGCTGGCCCTTTCGGTGGCCAAGTTGACCCCAGTCTGACGCCGAGGCCGGCGCAGCCAGGCCCGTTGGTGAAACACCGCGGAACCGGCTTCGCCGGGCCGCTGGTGTTGCCCCCCGGTAGGGGGGTGGGCGGCTACACGCAGTGAGCCAACCTGGGGGGCGAGTCTATTCCGTGAAACTGTCCCTGAAGGTGAACCAGGTGCTGGTGAAGAACATCGCGGCCATCACCAGCGCGCCGCCGATCATCAGCGCACCGCCGATCGTCGCGGCGCCTTCGCTGGCCATGGCGCCGACCGCCACCAGCAGGCTTGCGAGCAGGCTCAGCACGATGCCGGCGCCGATGAAGACGCCGAACCAGGCCAGGCCGAAGACGGTGAGGGCGCCGAAGTTCTTGAAGCAGGCCACGAAGCTGAAGAACAGGCTCTTGGCCGGCGGCACGCGGTGCCAGTGGACCAGCGCCGGCGCATGCCAGAAGGCCAGTGACAGGGGCAGGTAGAGGCCCATGGCGATCCACAGCGCGACCTGGAATTCGGTCGATTCGGCCAGCTCCCGCGTCAGCGGGCCGCCGAGCAGGTAGACGCGGGCGAACTGGCCGCCGTCGGCGAGCGCCGAGATCGCCATCACGCCCAGGAACAATCCCGCGTACAGGGCACCCAGCACCGCCATCGGCCGGATGTCGGCGCGCACCGCATTCAGCGCCGCCAGGAACACGGTGCCCGCGGGCGGTTTCTCGGGGCCGGAGGCCTGCTGCGCGGCCGCCATGAGGCCCAGCGTCATGGTCGGCAGCAGCATCAGCGCGAGGGCGGCCCCGATGAGCGGCAGTTGCGAGGCGATGGACACCATCGCCATGAAGAAGAAGAACAGCGAGATGAAGGCCAGCGGCTGCTTCGCGAAGGCCTTGAGCCCCGCGCGGACCCAGAGCACGCCGGTGCGTGCAGGTACGAGGTTGAGTTTCATCGGGTCCGGTCAGGCAGCCAGCGCGTTGGCGCCGGGCGCAATGTCGACAATGTCGAAAGTGGCGTGGGCGCGTTGCCGCAGCACGCGCTCGAAGTGGGCCGGGTCATGGGCCTTCAGCATGCTGGCCTCGCGCGGCAGGTGGAAATCCCACAGCCGCGAGATCCAGAAGCGCAGCGCCGCGGCCCGCAGCATGGCGGGCAGCAGTGCGCGCTCGGCGCCGGTGAGCGGACGCACGGTGCCGTAGGCGGCCAGCAGGGCGTCGGCGCGGGCGGCATCGTGGCGGCCGGTGGAAAGCTCGATCGCCCAGTCGTTCAGGCACACGGCGAGGTCGAACAGCCAGCTGTCGGCGCCGGCGAAATAGAAATCGAACACGCCGGTGAGCCGCGGCGCGTCGGCGCTGGCGTGGGTGTCGAACATGGCGTTGTCCCGGAACAGGTCGGCATGCACCGGCCCGCGCGGCAGCGCCGCATAGGCCGAGGATTCGGCCACGTGGTTCTGGTAGGCCAACTCGCTGCGCAGCAGCGAGCTCTGGGCGGCGCCAAGGTAGGGCAGCACCACCGGTGCGGTGTCGTTCCACCACGCCAGACCGCGCAGATTGGGCTGGATGCGAGGGTAGTCCCGGGCCGCCAGGTGCATGCGGGCCAGCAGCCGCCCGAGTTCGGCGCAGTGCGCTTCCGACGGGGCCAGTTCGCTCTTGCCGTTCAGGCGCTGGACCACCGCCGCCGGCTTGCCGGCCACCGTGTGCAGCAACTCGCAGGGGGCGTTGGCCGGGATCGACAGCGGATGGCCCTGGGGCGGCGCGACGGCCGGATCGGCCACCGGCTCGGGCACCGGGATGCCGCGGGCCGCCAGGTGCTTCATCAGGCAGAGGTAGTAGGGGAGCTGTTCGGCGCCCAGGCGTTCGAACAGGGTCAGGACGAACTCGCCGGACTCGGTGCTGGCGAAATAGTTCGTGTTCTCGATGCCGCCCTCGATGCCCTTGAGGGCGGTCAGCGGCCCCAGGCCCAGGCGCTGAACGAGCGCGTCCGCCTCGTCGAATCCGACTTCCGTGAAAACCGCCACTGCGCGCTCAGAACTTGAAGACGTTCCACCAGACGCGCGAGCCGCCTTCGCCCGCGCTGGAGTCGGACTGGCCCTGGTTGCGCACGCGTTCCTCGGCGTTGGGCATGACCTGGTAGGCCGGGGCGTTGTTCTTGGGCTTGACCGTGATGTCCTGGGTCTGGCCGCCGACGCGCAGCTCGTCGATGGTGGCGCCGCTGTCCTCGGTGCGGATGCGCTGGATCCGCTGGTTCTGGCGGCCGGCCGCCTTGTCCGGGTCTTGCTGTTCCTGGGCGGGCGCCGGGGCCGGGGGCGCCGGATCCTGCGCAAAAACGACAGCCGAGGGCGCGGCGCAGGCCAGCGCCAGCGTGGCGAGGCGGGCGCGGCGAACGAGGAGCAGGGAGGAGGACATGATTTGGATTGTAGGTCCGTGACCGGTTGGGGGATAGAAGCATGTGCCGAACTTTTCCGTCTTCGGGAGCAGGCCGCGCGGCACGGCAAAATGCCTTGATGACCGACAAGAAAACGCTGCTGCTCGTCGACGGATCGAGCTACCTCTATCGCGCCTTCCACGCGATGCCCGATCTGCGCGCCGTTCCCGGCGACAACAGCAGCCCGGCCACCGGGGCCATCCGCGGAATGATCAACATGATGCAGGCGCTGCGGCGCGAGGTGAGGGCCGACTACGCGGCCTGCGTCTTCGACGCCCCCGGCAAGACCTTCCGCGACGACTGGTACCCCGAGTACAAGGCCAACCGGTCGCCGATGCCGGACGACCTGCGCAGCCAGGTCGAGCCGATCCACCGGGTGGTCCGGATGCTCGGCTGGCCGGTGCTCTGCGTGCCGGACGTCGAGGCCGACGACGTGATCGGCACCCTGGCCCGGACGGCGGCGAGCCAGGGCATCGAGGTGATCGTCTCGAGCGGTGACAAGGACCTGAGCCAGCTGGTCGACGAGCACATCACGATCATCGACACCATGAACGGCAAGAAGCGCGACGTGGCGGGCGTGACGGCCGAATTCGGCGTGCCGCCGAGCCTGATGATCGACTACCAGACCTTGGTGGGCGACACCGTGGACAACGTGCCCGGCGTCGAGAAGGTCGGCCCGAAGACGGCGGCCAAGTGGCTGCTCGAATACGGCTCGCTCGAAGCCCTGATCGCCCGCGCCGCCGAGGTCAAGGGGCAGGCCGGCGAGAACCTGCGCCGCGCGCTCGAATGGCTGCCCCAGGGCCGGCGCCTGGTCACGATCCGCACCGACTGCGAGCTCGGCGAGCACGTGAGCGGTCTGCCGGCGCTCGATGCGATCGCGATCGGCACGCAGCAGACCGATGCGCTCAAGGCGTTCTACGAGCAATACGGCTTCAAGAGCCTGGTGAAGACGCTCGAGGCGCATGCGGTGCCGCCCGAGCTGGTCGGGCAGACCCCGAAGCGCAAGGGCGCCGAGGCCGGTCCGGACCTGTTCAGCGACCCGGCCTTCGAGGCCGCCGAGAAGGTCAGCAACCTGGCCTACGACACGGTCATGACCTGGGAGGCCTTCGACGCCTGGCTGGCGAAGATCGAGGCCGCCGAGCTGGTCGCGCTCGACACCGAGACCACCTCGCTCGACGAGCTGCGCGCCGAGATCGTCGGCCTGAGCTTCAGCGTCAAGCCCGGCGAGGCGGCCTACATTCCGGTGGCCCACAACTACCCCGACGCGCCGGCGCAGCTGCCGCGCGAGGCGGTGCTCGAGAAGCTCCGGCCCTGGCTGGAGAACGGCGCGAAGAAGAAGCTGGGCCAGCACGTCAAGTACGACCGCCATGTGTTCGCCAACCACGGCATCGAGGTGCGGGGCTATGCGCACGACACCATGTTGCAGAGCTATGTGCTCGAAGTCCACAAGCCGCATGGCCTGGCCAGCCTGGCCGAGCGCCACCTGGGCCGCAGCGGCATCGACTACGAGGACCTGTGCGGCAAGGGCACGCACCAGATCTCCTTCAGCCAGGTGGCGATCGACAAGGCGGCCGAATATTCCTGCGAGGACTCCGACCAGACGCTCGACGTGCACCGCGTGCTGTGGCCGCGGCTCGAAGCCGACGAGAAGCTGCGCTTCATCTATGAGCTCGAAATGGCCTCCAGCGAGACGCTCTACCGCATCGAGCGCAACGGCGTGCTGATCGATGCGCCGACGCTGGCGTCGCAGAGCAACGAGCTCGGCAAGCGCATCATGGCGCTCGAGCAGGAGGCCTACGAGCTGGCGGGCCAGCCCTTCAACCTCGGTTCGCCGAAGCAGATCGGCGAAGTGTTCTTCACCAAGCTCGGCCTGCCGGTCGTCAAGAAGACCCCGAGCGGCGCGCCGAGCACCGACGAGGAGGTGCTCGAGAAGCTGGCCGAGGATTTCCCGCTGCCGGCGAAGATCCTTGAGCATCGCGGGCTGTCCAAGCTCAAGGGTACCTACACCGACAAGTTGGGCCTCTTGGCCAATCCGCGCAGCGGCCGCGTGCATACGCACTATGCGCAGGCGGTGGCGGTGACCGGGCGGCTGTCGAGCAACGACCCGAACCTGCAGAACATCCCGATCCGCACGCCCGAAGGCCGGCGCGTGCGCGAGGCCTTCGTGGCACCCGCGGGCCACGTCATCGCGAGTTCCGACTATTCGCAGATCGAGCTGCGCATCATGGCCCACATCAGCGGCGACGAATCGCTGCTGCGGGCCTTCACCGAGGGCATCGACGTCCATCGCGCGACCGCGGGCGAGGTCTTCGGCGTGCCGGTCGACCAGGTGTCGAGCGAGCAGCGCCGCTACGCCAAGGTGATCAACTTCGGGCTGATCTACGGCATGAGCAGCTTCGGGCTGGCGCGCAACCTGGGTATCGAGACCAAGGCCGCAGCCTCCTACATCGAGCGCTACTTCGCGCGCTACCCGGGCGTGAAGATCTACATGGACGAGACCAAGGCGCTGGCCAAGGAGAAGGGCTATGTGGAGACCGTGTTCGGCCGCCGGCTCTACCTGCCCGAGATCAACTCGCCCAACGGTCCGCGCCGCGGCGGCGCCGAGCGGGCTGCCATCAACGCGCCGATGCAGGGCACCGCGGCCGACCTGATCAAGCTCAGCATGGTCAAGGTGCAGCAGGTGCTCGACGCCGAGCAGCGCGGCACGAAGATGATCATGCAGGTGCACGACGAACTGGTGTTCGAGGTCCCCGAAGAGGAAGTCGAGTGGGTCCGTACCGAGATCCCGCGCCTCATGGCGGGCGTGGCGGACCTCAGGGTTCCGCTGCTCGCGGAAATCGGCTTTGGTCCCAACTGGGACAAGGCGCATTGACTATTGCTCGCCCCCAGGGACGCCTCGAGTCGCTGCCAGAGGCAGCGGCTCTTCGGAGCCGTCCAAGCCTGCGCAGGCAGGCTTGGAGCCGCGGCTCCTCAGCCCCCTGCCGGGGGCAACACCAGCGGCCCGGCAAAGCCGGTTCCGCGGTGTTTCTGGAATGGTTTTTTTGGAGATTTGAGTTTGATGAAGAATGCAATCGCTTTCGCTCGCGGGGGCTTCGCGCTCGCTGCGCTCGCCGCCGCATGCACCTTGGCGTCGGCCGCCCCCGACGAGCGCATCGCCGCGCTGGCCGCCAAGGAGAAGTCCGCGCTGCTCGAGACGCTGAACCAGTTGGTCTCGATCGAATCCGGCAGCCGCGATCTCGAGGGCCTCGACAAGATCGCCAACCTGATCGCCGACAGGTTCCGGGCGCTCGGCGGCCAGGTCGAGCTGATCGATCCCTCGGCCGAGGCCTACCGCATGGAAGACACGCCGGAGAAGATCGGCAAGGTCATGCGCGCGACGTTCAAGGGCACGGGCACGAAGAAGATCATGCTGATCGCCCACATGGACACGGTCTACCAGATCGGCATGCTGAACAAGCAGCCCTTCCGCGTCGAGGGTGACAAGGCCTATGGCCTGGGCATCGCCGACGACAAGCAGGGCATCGCGGTGATCGCCCATACGCTGGCGCTGCTCAAGGCGATGGACTTCAAGGAGTACGGCACGCTCACGGTGCTGATCAATGGCGACGAGGAGATCAGTTCGCCCGGCGGCCGCCAACTGATCACGCGGCTGGGCGGCGAGCACGACGTCGTGATGTCTTACGAAGGCGCCCCGGTCCAGGGCGACAAGCTCTCGCTGGCCACCGCGGGCATCGCTTCGGTCACGCTGAACGTCACGGGCAAGGCCTCGCATGCGGGCTCGGCGCCGGAGCAGGGCGTGAATGCGCTGTACGAGCTGTCCCACCAGATCCTGCAGATGCGCGACCTGTCGGACCCGGCGACCGGTCTCAAGATGAACTGGACCATTTCGCGCGCGGGCAGCAACCGCAACGTGATCCCGGCCAGCGCCACGGCCGGCGCCGACGTGCGGGTGCTGAAGGTCAGCGACTACGACCGCATCGAACAGCAGGTGCAGGAGCGCGTGAAGAAGCAGCTGATCCCGCAGGCCAAGGTCGAGATGAAGTTCGAGCGTCGCCGTCCGCCGCTCGAGGCCAACGATGCCTCGCGTGCGCTGGCGCAGCATGCGCAGCAGATCTACAAGGCGCTGGGTCGGGAGCTGGGCGCGGACGACAAGGTTGCCGGCGGCGGCACCGATGCGGCGTTCGCGGCGCTCAAGACCAAGGCGGCGGTGGTCGAGCGCTTCGGCCTGCAGGGCTTCGGCGCCCACTCGGCCGACGCCGAGTACGTGCTGGTCGATTCGATCGAGCCGCGGCTGACCCTGTCGGCGCAGCTGATCATGGACATCTCGCGCGGCAAGGTCGCTGCGCCCTGAAATGAAACACCCCCCGAAGCGCCTGCGGCGCCTCCCCCCTCAAGGGGGGCGATACCGGCGGCCCGGCAAAGCCGGTTCCGCGGTATCCCTGGCATTTGGCTACGCCAGTTTCATGCGCCGCGGGTCACGCGATCTTGGGGCGGCCCGGCGCAAGGCCTGATCCATGCGCCTGCGCCACATCGAGGTCTTCAACGCCATCATGCTCACGGGCAGCGTGAGCGCGGCGGCGCGCCTGATCAACATCACGCAGCCGGCGGTCAGCCGCACGCTGCAGCATGCCGAGATCCAGCTCGGCTTTCCGCTGTTCCAGCGTGCCAAGGGCCGGCTCACGCCGACCACGGAAGCGCTGGCGCTCTACCCGCACATCGAGCGGCTGTTCGCGCAGCTCGACGAAGTGCAGCGGCTGGCCGCCAACCTGCGCACGGCCAGCGATGCCGGCGAGCTGCGCATCCTGAGCGTGCTGGCGCTGAGCTACGAGGTGCTGCCGCGGGCGCTGAAGCGCTTCCGGGCGCAGCACCCATCGATCGCGGTGACGCTCGAATCGCTGCATTCGCCGCAGATCATGTCGGCCTTGCTGCTGCAGGAGGCCGATGTCGGCTTTGCCTTCAGCCCGGCGGTCCATCCCTCGCTGACGCAGGAGGCGCTGGCCGACAGCCGCATGGTCTGCATCGCGCCCAAGGGCCTGCTGCCGCGGGCGCTGCTGCGCAACGGCTCGGTGGCCCTGCACGACCTCGTCAAGCTGCCGGTGGTCGGCCTCGACAGCCGGGACCCGGTAGGCACCAGCCTGAGCCAGGCCTGCCGCCAGGCCGGCGTCGGCTTCCAGCAGGCGGTCGTCACGGTGCAGACCTACCATGCGGCGCTGGCGATGGCGCACCATGGCCTGGGCGTCGCGCTGGTCGACGGCTGCACCGCGAGTTCGGCGGACCGCGGCAAGGTCGACGTGTTGAGGCTGGAGCCGCACATCCCGGTGCCGATCCGCGCCCTGCGTTTCGCCGGGCGGCCGGATTCGGTGGCGGTGCGCAGCATCACGCGCTTCATGCGCGAGGCCATCGAGGAGATGAACTAGGCAGGGCACGCGCGAGGGATGCGGCGGCAGCTAGCCCAGCTCTCCGGCCACCGGGTGCTGCGCCATCGCCTCCAGCGCACGCACCAGCGCCGAATGGTCTTCCTGGCCATGCCCTAGTGCCGCGCAGGCGTTCATCAATTGCGCTGCGCTCGCGGTCTGCGGCAGCGCCACCCCCAGCGCGCGTGCGCCCTGCAGCGCCAGGTTCAGGTCCTTCTGGTGCAGTGCGATGCGGAAGCCCGGAGCGAAGCTGCGCTTGATCATGCGCTCCCCATGCACCTCGAGGATGCGCGATGACGCAAAGCCGCCCATCAGCGCCTGCCGCACTTTCGCCGGGTCCGCGCCGGCCTTGGATGCGAACACCAGGGCCTCGCCCACCGCCGCGATGTTGAGCGCCACGATGATCTGGTTCGCCACCTTGCAGACCTGGCCGTCGCCGACATTGCCGACCCGCGTGATGTTCTTGCCCATCTTCTCGAGCAGGGGCCGCACGCGCCCGAAAGTGCCTTCATCGCCGCCGCACATGATCGTGAGGCTCGCTGCCTTCGCGCCCACCTCGCCGCCCGAGACCGGCGCATCGACATAGCCGCAGCCCAGATCGGTGATCCGCTTCGCGAACGCCTTCGTCGCGATCGGATCGATCGAACTGCAGTCGACCACCACCTTGCCTTTGGACAATCCCTCGGCCACGCCGCCTTCGCCGAACAGCACCTTCTCCACGTCCGGCGTGTCCGGCACCATGATGAAGACGATGTCCGCCTGCCGTGCCACCTCCGTGGCCGACGCGCAGACTTCCGCCCGCGAAGCCAGCGGCTGCGGCACGTCGCCGCGCGTGTTCACCCAGAGCTGATGGCCCGCGTCGAGCAGGTGGCCTGCCATCGGCGCACCCATGATGCCGAGGCCGATGAAACCGATTTTCTGTGCGTTGGGTTGCGTCATTTCGCGAGTTGTCCTTGTCCTGAATTACTGGGTGAGCGCCGTGCGCCATCCGAGGCCGTCGACCGTCGTGCCGCGCGGCTTGTATTCGCAGCCGATCCAGCCGTCATAGCCCAGCGAATCGATGTGCTTGAAAAGCCACGGGTAGTTGATCTCGCCCGTGCCCGGCTCGCCGCGCCCGGGGTTGTCGGCCAGCTGGATGTGGCCGATGCGGGCGATGTTCTTCGTCAGCGTGTTGCCGAGTTCGCCTTCCATGCGCTGCGCGTGGTAGATGTCGTACTGCACCCGCAGGTTGGGCGAGCCCACTTCGTCGATCAGCGCCAGCGCCTGGTCGGTGCGGCTCAGGTAGAAGCCCGGAATGTCGAAGGTGTTGATCGGCTCGATCAGCAGCCGGATGCCGGCACCCAGCAACTCCGTGGACGCGAAACGCAGGTTGTCGACCACGACCTTGCGCGCATCGGCAGGCGTGACGCCCTCGGGCAGCTTGCCGAGCAGGCAGTTGACCTGCGGACATCCCAGCGCCGTGGCGTAGTCGATGGCGCGCGCCACGCCTTCGCGGAACTCGGCCACCCGGTCCGGATGGCAGCCGATGCCGCGCTCGCCGGCCTCCCAGTTGCCGGCGGGCAGGTTGTGCAGCACCTGAGCGAGGCCGTTGTCGCGCAGCGCGGCCGTCAGTTCTTTCTTCTCGTAGGCGTAGGGGAACAGGTATTCGACGGCCTTGAAGTCGGCCTTGGCGGCGGCCTCGAAGCGCTGCATGAAAGGCAGCTCGTTGAACAGCATCGTCAGATTGGCAGCAAACTTGGGCATGTGTGTCACTAGTCAGTTGAGGACAGAGCAAAAACTGCTGCGCAGTTTCTTGATCTGTCCCGCAAGGTTTCAGTAGGTCGAGGACAAAGCAAAAACTGCTGCGCAGTTTCTTGATCTGTCCCGCAAGGTTTCAGTCAAGCATCGCGACCGCAATGGCCGTCGGCGCGTCTTCGGTGCTTTCGGCGAGCGGCTCGAACTCGTTGATGGCATCGATCTCGGTGCCCATCGCGATGTTGGTCACCCGTTCGAGCATCACCTCGATCACCACCGGCACCTTGAACTCGGCCATGAGCGCTTCGGCACGCTGGATTGCCGGCGTCATCTGTTCCTGCTTGTAGACGCGGATCGCCTTGCAGCCCAGGCCCTCGACCACCTTCATGTGATCGACGCCGTAGCTGCGCTCGACACCGGCGTCTTCGGCGGCGTTGATGTTGTCGAAGCCGAGCTGCACGCAGTAGTCCATCTCGAAGCCGCGCTGCGCCTGGCGGATCAGCCCGAGGTAGGAGTTGTTGACCACGATGTGGATGTAGGGCAGCTTGAACTGCGCCCCCACGGCGAGTTCCTCGATCATGAACTGGAAGTCGTAGTCGCCCGAGAGCGCGACGATCTTGCGCGTCGGGTCGGCTGCGCGCACGCCCAAAGCCGCCGGAATGGTCCACCCGAGCGGTCCGGCCTGGCCGCAGTTGATCCAGTGGCGCGGGTTGTAGACATGCAGGAATTGCGCCGCCGCGATCTGCGAGAGCCCGATGGTGCTGACGTAGCAGGTGTCGTGGCTGAAGTTGTTGTTCATGCACTGGTACACGCGCTGCGGCTTCATCGGCACGTCGCCGAAGTTGGTCTTGCGCAGCATCGTCTTCTTGCGCCCGCGGCACTCGCCGGCCCATTTGCCGCGGTCGGGCAGCTGGCCCCTGGCCTTCATTTCCTCGGCCACCTGCACGAAAAGTTCGAGCGCCGCCTTGGCGTCCGAGACGATGCCGAAGTCGGGCGTGAAGACGCGGCCGATCTGGGTCGGCTCGATGTCGACGTGGACGAAGGTGCGGCCCTTGGTGTAGACCTCGACCGAGCCGGTGTGGCGATTGGCCCAGCGGTTGCCGATGCCGAGCACGAAGTCGGAGGCCAGCATGGTCGCGTTGCCGTAGCGGTGGCTGGTCTGCAGGCCGCACATGCCGGCCATCAGCGGATGGTCGTCGGGGATCGCGCCCCAGGCCATCAGGGTCGGGATCACCGGCACGCCGGTGGCTTCGGCGAAGCGCACCAGCAGATCGCTGGCATCGGCATTGATGACGCCGCCGCCGGCCACGATCAAGGGCCGTTCGGCCGCGTTGAGCATCGCGATAGCCTTCTCGATCTGGGCCCGCGTGGCGGCCGGCTTGTAGGGCAGGAGCGGCGCGTAGCTGTCGATGTCGAACTCGATCTGCGCCATCTGGACGTCGAAGGGAAGGTCGATCAGCACCGGGCCCGGGCGGCCCGAGCGCATCAGGTGGAAGGCTTGCTGGAACACCTGCGGCACCTGGCCCGGCTCGCGCACCGTGACCGACCACTTGGTGACCGGCTTGGAGATCGATTCGATGTCGACCGCCTGGAAGTCTTCCTTGTAGAGCCGGGCGCGCGGTGCCTGGCCGGTGATACAGAGGATCGGGATCGAATCGGCCCAGGCCGAGTAGAGGCCGGTGATCATGTCGGTGCCGGCCGGCCCCGAGGTGCCGATGCAGACGCCGATGTTGCCGGCCACCGCGCGGGTGTAGCCCTCGGCCATGTGCGAGGCGCCCTCGACGTGACGCGCCAGGATGTGGGCGATGCTGCCCTGCTTGCGCAGCGCCGAGTACAACGGGTTGATGGCGGCGCCGGGGACGCCGAAGGCCTGGGTCACGCCTTCTTTTTCCATCACGAGCACGGCGGCTTGCGCCGCGGTCATCTTTGCCATGCGAGTCTCCTTGGGTTTGGACTCGACTGTAGGAATTCAGCGCTTCGGGCAGAAGAGGGCGTACAGCCATAAAGCCTATTCCTGGTTGGAATAAGTGAGTAGCATGCGCGGATGGACCGACTGTTGGCGATGGAGATGTTCGTGCGCGTGGTGGAGACCGGCAGCTTCTCCAAGGCGGCGCGCGAGTTCAACACCACCCAGCCCACCGTGACCAAACAGGTGGCCGCCACCGAGGCGCGGCTGAAGGCGCGGCTGCTCAACCGCAATACGCGCGGCGTGAGCCTGACGGAGTCGGGCGCGCTCTACTACGAGCGTTGCAAGGCGATCGTGCGCGACGCCGAGGAAGCCGAGAACATCGTCAAGCTGCAGCAGTCGCAGGCCCAGGGGCTGCTGCGCATCGGCACCTCGACCGCCTTCGGCCGCCGTATCGTGGTGCCCCTGGCGCTGGAATTCATGGCGCGGCATCCGCAGGTGCAGGTCGACCTCAGTTTCGAAGACCGCTATGTCGACCTCGTGGCGCAGGGCATCGACGTCGCGATCCGGATGGGCAAGCTGGCCGATTCGTCCTTGGGTGCGCGCTTCCTCGGCATGAATCCCTGGGTGATGGTGGCCGCGCCGGCCTATTTGCGCAAGCACGGCACGCCGAAGAAGGCGCAGGAGCTGAGCGCCCACGTGGCGCTGATCTACAGCAGCGTGGTCGGCGACGATGTCTGGCACCTGCACACGCCGCGCGGCGAACCGGTCACGGTGCCGGTCTCGGGGCGCCTGCGCTCGAACAACGTCTCGGCCGTGCTGGCCGCCGCGCGCGCCGGCCTCGGCATCGCGCTGATGCCGCGCTACGTGGCGAGCGATTCGCTCGCTTCAGGGCAGGTGGTGGAGGTGCTGGCCGACCACGCGCTCGCCGAGCAGGAAATCCATGCGGTGTTTCCGTCGCCCAAGCTGGTGCCGGGCAAGGTGTCGAGCTTCGTGGCCTTCCTGCAGGGCCGCTTCGGCGAGGCCTGGTGGAGCGCCCGCTCAGGGTAGCGGCGGCGCCTTGTCTTCATCGACGTTCGAGGACGCGAAAAGATCCCAGGCCGCCATGAACAGCGCCGCGATCACCGGCCCGATCACGAAGCCGTTGATGCCGAACAGCGCGATCCCGCCGATGGTCGACATCAGCACGACGTAGTCGGGCATCTGGGTGTCCTTGCCGACCAGCAGCGGCCGCAGGATGTTGTCGACCAGACCGATCACGAAGACGCCGACGAAGATCAGCCCGAGGCCCTTGCCCACCGCGCCGACGGCCAGGAAATAGATCGCCACCGGGCCCCAGATCAGGGCCGCGCCAACCGCCGGCAGCAGCGACAGGAAGGCCATCAGCACGCCCCACAGCAGCGAACCCTGCAGGCCCATCAGCGAGAAGGTCACGCCGCCGATCAATCCCTGCGCCGCTGCGACCGCGATGTTGCCCTTGATGGTGGCGCGGATCACGGTGGTGAACTTGTTCAGCAGGTGGTGCGTGTGCGGCCTGGCCAGCGGCAGGGCCGCACGCACCGTCTTCGACAGCTCCGCGCCGTCGCGCAGCAGGAAGAAGAGCAGGTACAGCATGAGGCCGAAGCTGATGATGAATTCGAAGGTGTTCTGGCCGATCGCGACCGCATGGGCGGCGATCGCCTGGCTGCCGCGGGCGGCGGCCTGCGACAGCTGCTTGATCAGGCCCTCGACGTTGCCGAGTCCGAAACGGTCGAGCAGGCTCAACGCCCATTTCGGGATCACGTCGACGACCTGCTGGAAATAGCTGGCGAAGCTGATGTCGCCGGATCGGATCTTGTGCGACAGCACCGACACCTCCTCGACCAGCGAAACGGTGACCGCGACCAGCGGAATGATCACCACCACCATCGCCATCAGCAGCGTGGTGAGGGCGGCCAGGTTGCGCCGGCCTCCCATCTTCCTGACCAGCCGCCGGTAGATCGGGGTGAACAGGATGGCCAGGGCGACGCCCCACATCACGGCACCGAAGAAGGGGAACAGGATCCAGCCGAAGGCAACCGTGACGACCGCAAGCAGAAAGAGAAAGGTGCCGCGCTGCAGGGCTGGTGAATTCATAGGCGCGTCGACTTTAGCCGAAACAGCCCCCGCCGGCAGGTCGAAACGTGTCAGCGGAGGCCGCGAGGCAAGGCCACGGGGGCCAGGGTGGTGCGCAGCCGTTCGTCGGCACCGGGGGCGGCCTGGACCTCGACCTGCAGCGCCTGCTCGACGTTGCCGATATGGTCGAGCATCAACTGCCGGGCGCGCGGCGTGTCGCCGGCTTCGAGCGCGGCCACGATCGCGGCGTGCTCGGCGCAGGACTCGGCCGCCTCGTGGCGGGATTGGAACAGGGTGGCGGCCAGCGTGGTGCGCGCGGTCAGGTCGCGCAGCACGTCGCACAGCAGACGGTGGCCCATCTGGTCGGCCAGGCAGACGTGGAAGTCGGCCAGCAGGAAGGCGCGGGTGGCGGCATCGGCGCCGGCGATGGCGCGCTTCTCGTCGGCGATGTGCTCGCGCAGCTTGCGGATCACCTTGGAGAGCGGCCGGCCGGCCTCGGCCAGGATGCCGGCCTCGACGATGCGGCGGGCCGCGAAGGCGTCGCGCGCCTCGTCGGCCGAGGGTTCCACCACGTACCAGCCGCGGCGCGACTGGACCTCGACGAAGCCGCGCGCCTGCAATTGCATCAGAGCCTCGCGCACCATGGTGCGGCTGACGCCGAAGTTCTCGGCCAGCGCCTGTTCGCCGAGCCGTTCGCCGGGCGCCAGCTTCTGCGCCAGGATCGCTTCCACCACGCGCTCCGCGATGTGGGTGGGCGTGACGTCGGTCATCGGCTTGCTCAATGGGCTGCCGGGATCGCGGCCGGCGAACCGGGCTCGGCCAGCGGCTCGTCCTCGGGCGAGTGGGTGCCGTTCAGCACCGCGTGGGCGCGCTCGCGGTCGATGTCGCCCTCCCAGGCGGCGATGGCGACGGTGGCGACGCAGTTGCCGATCAGGTTGCCGAGCGCGCGGGCGATGCCCATGAACCAGTCGACCGACAGCACCAGCACCAGCCCGATGGCCGGGATCGCCGGAATGGCGTGCAGCGTGGCGGCCAGCACGACGATCGCCGAGCCCGGCACGCCGTGCGCGCCCTTGGAGGTGACCAGCGCGATCGCCAGGATGGTCAGCAGGTCGGCCATCGAGATCGGCGTGTTGGTGGCCTGGGCGATGAACACCGCGGCCAGCGTGATGTAGATCGAGAAGGCGTCGAGGTTGAACGAGTAGCCGGTGGGGATGACCAGGCCGACGGTCGAGTCGCGGATGCCCATGTGGCGCAGCTTGGCCATGATCTGCGGCAGCACGCTGTCGGACGAGGTGGTGGCGAAGACGATCGTGAGTTCTTCGCGCAGGTAGCGCAGCAGCTTGACCAGGCTGAAGCCCGACAGGCGCATCACCAGCCCGAGCACCACGAAGACGAAGAGCAGCACCGCCACGTAGAACAGTGCGACCAGCATGCCCAGCTGCTTGAGCGAGCCGATGCCGTACTGGCCGACCGTGAAGGCGATCGCGCCGAGCACGCCCAGCGGCGCCAGCTTGATGATGATGCCCATGATCTTGAACAGCACCAGCGACAGCGCGTCGACCACCACCGCCACCGGCCGGCCGCGTTCGCCGAGCAGGGTCAGGGCGCAGCCGAACAGCACCGCGAACAGCAGCACCTGCAGCACGTCCCCGGTGGCGAAGGCGTTGACCACGGTGGTCGGGATCAGTTTCATGAGGAAGTCGACCGTGCCGCCGCTGGTGAGCTTGTCGGCGTTCGAGGCGTAGGCGCTCATGGCCGCCGGGTCGAGCTTGGAAGGGTCGACGTTCATGCCCACGCCGGGCTGGAAGACGAAGGCCAGCACCAGGCCGAGCGCCAGCGCGATGGTGGTCAGGACCTCGAAGTAGATCAGCGCCTTGACGCCGACGCGACCGACCCGCCGAAGGTCGCCGGCACCTGCGATGCCGTGCACCACGACGCAGAAGACCAGCACCGGGATGATCATCTTGATCAGCTTGATGAAGCCGTCGCCCAGCGGCTTGAGCTTGACGGCGAAGTCCGGGAAGAACAGGCCGGCCGCGACGCCGAGCACCAGCGCGATGACCACCTGACCGAAGAGCGATTTGGCGAAACGTGGCATGGAAGTTCCCTGGTTAGGTTTGCATGCAAGATTCACGTTGTCTTGCATACAAGCAATGTAGGCAAGAACACGGGAAATGCTCTGAGGGTATTCCCGGGTGAGAGTGGGCCTTCACAGCCGCTGTTCTGTGAGAACAAACTCGTAGTCCGCCGAATAAAGTCGTAGGAGGCGAAATAAAGTCGTAGAACGGCGCTGGGCAGTTCGGCCCTCGCGAAGTGAGCACGCTAAGCGTCAGGGCACAACGGCCTGGATTTCCAGGGGGTGAGGACCGCTCAAGTTCAGGACTTGCCATCCCAAGAGCTCAAGAAAGAAAGCATGCCGACGTCGCTGCCCAGGACGATCTGAGGGCGGGCAGGGGGCTGCAGTGCCAGGTCGACCACGCCGGGCAACGCGCGAGCACAAAATCCAGCACCGAGGCTCCGCGGAAGTCCTTCTTGTGCATGAACTCCGCGAGGAGGTCGGGTTCTTCCATGCGACAGTCTTGGAGAGCAGCAGATGAATCTCATCATCACGACCGCAAGCAAGGCACCCGCTCGATACGTGATCGAGAAATTCTCAGCGGTCGGCAGGTACTGACGCCCGAGGGAGAAGCGATCCAATCAAGAAAAAGGTGTCAGCGGAAAGTTTTGGGTCTCAGGATTGCGCGCGCATTCATTGGCCCCCGTCACGAAAGGTGGCCGATGGCAGCGCAACGGCGAGGGCATTGGACTACAGCTTGAGGCGCTGGGACGCGTTGAGCAGCTTCCTCCACGACGGCGATGTTGCGTTCGACAACAACCACCTCGAAAACCAAATCCGCCTATGGGCAGTTGGCAGAAATAAGGCGAACCTTGTTCTTATGCGAAGTTGGCCAAGCTGGGTGAGCGGATCGGCGCAGACGACGCGCAGCCGCAATCACCAGCCTCATCCAGTCGGCCAAACTCAACGGCCTGGACCCCTATGCGTACCTGAGGGACGTGCTCACGCGCCTGCCCAGACACAAGGCACGCGAGGTCGATCAACTGCTGCCTCATCTCTGGCGCCCCACTGGCGGCGCTGAATAGCGCCCGCGTCAGCACTGCGCCAGTGTTGGGCTGCGTGTGTTTGCTGCCCGCTTACCTTCAAACCGCCCACCCAGGGCATTGCAGAACTTCTTTTCGCGCTGTTTGCTGCGAACTTCATCCAAGCATTGTCGAAGAAATGCCATGGTCGATCCCGATGGTTTAAAGCGAGGCCACGAGTTCCGGCACGGCCGTGAACAGGTCGGCGACCAGGCCGTAGTCGGCCACCGAGAAGATCGGCGCCTCTTCGTCCTTGTTGATCGCTACGATCACCTTGGAGTCCTTCATGCCCGCCAGATGCTGGATCGCGCCCGAGATGCCGCAGGCGATGTACAGCTGCGGCGCCACGATCTTGCCGGTCTGGCCGACCTGCCAGTCGTTCGGCGCGTAGCCGGCGTCGACCGCCGCGCGGCTGGCGCCCAGGCCGGCGTTGAGCTTGTCGGCCAGCGGCGCCATCACTTCCTGGAACTTCTCAGCGCTGCCCAGCGCCCGGCCGCCCGAGACGATGATCTTGGCCGCCGTGAGTTCGGGGCGCTCGCTCTTGGTCACTTCGCGGCCGACGAAGCTGCTCTTGCCCGAGTCGGCCACGCCGTCGACGGTTTCAATGGCGGCGCTGCCGCCGCTGGCCGCTGCCGCATCGAAGCCGGTGGTGCGCACCGTCACCACCTTGATCGCATCCGAGCTCTGCACGATGGCGATCGCGTTGCCTGCGTAGATCGGCCGCTCGAAGGTGTCGGGGCTGTCGACCTTGGTGATGTCGCTGATCTGCGCCACGTCCAGCAAGGCGGCCACGCGCGGGGCCACGTTCTTGCCGTTGGCGGTCGAGGGGAACAGGATGTGGCTGTAGTTCCTGGCGATCGCCAGGACTTGCGCCGCGACGTTCTCCGCGAGGTTCTCGGCCAGCGATGGGCTGTCGGCGACGATCACCTTGGCGACGCCCGCGACCTGGCTCGCGGCCTTGGCGGCTTCGGCGGCGTTGGCGCCGGCCACCAGCACGTGGACATCGCCGCTGGCGCAGGCGAGGCCCGCGGTCACGGTGTTGAGGGTCGCCGGCTTGAGCGTGGCGTGGTCGTGTTCGGCAATAACAAGTACGGTCATTTCGTGTATTCCTTCTTCCGAGCCTCAGATGACCTTGGCTTCGTTCTTCAGCTTGTCCACCAGGGTGGCGACGTCAGGCACCTTGATGCCCGCACCCCGCTTCGGCGGTTCAGACACCTTCAGCGTCTTCAGGCGCGGCTTGACGTCCACGCCCAGGTCCTCGGGCTTGACGATGTCGAGCTGCTTCTTCTTGGCCTTCATGATGTTGGGCAAGGTCACGTAGCGCGGCTCGTTCAAGCGCAGGTCGGTGGTGATGACCGCCGGAAGGCTCAGGCAGATGGTTTCGAGGCCGCCATCAACTTCGCGGGTGACATTCACCTTGTCGCCGGCCACTTCAACCTTGCTGGCGAAGGTGGCTTGCGGCAGATCGGCCAATGCAGCGAGCATCTGGCCCGTCTGGTTGGCGTCTTCATCGATGGCCTGCTTGCCGAGGATCACGAGTTGGGGCGCTTCCTTGTCCACCAGGGCCTTGAGCAGCTTGGCCACCGCAAGGGGTTGAAGCTCTTCGAAAGTCTCGACGAGGATGCCGCGATCGGCACCGATAGCCATCGCCGTGCGCAGGGTCTCCTGGCACTTCGCATCGCCGCAGGACACGGCGATGATCTCGGTGGCGACACCCTTTTCCTTCAACCGTACGGCCTCTTCGACGGCAATCTCGTCGAAGGGGTTCATGCTCATCTTGACGTTGGCGATGTCAACGCCCGTACCGTCGCTCTTCACGCGAACCTTGACGTTGTAGTCAACGACCCGCTTGACCGCTATCAAAACCTTCACTGGATTTCTCCTTCTTTCGTTTCATTGACTACTTCGGCCGTAACAGGATGAGACGGCCGACCATCTGGATCCCCGAAGCCCGTTCTGAGGTCGATCTTGCGCACCAATTCAGACGCACATGGTCCGGGTAGGCCCGCGATTTCGACCGGGTCCTGAGGGCATGAGTCCTGTACGCCGAGTGCCTTCGGACCTGTGGGCGCAGGCGGGCCTTGAACGTTTCGTCGGGCGTTCGCCGCTTTGAAAAGTTTCCCATCGCCCGTGGGGCTACCTTCATGATAATTAAAAACTGATGTGTCATCAACTATTCGAACAACAAGAATGAAAATCGTAGAACGCCGTGGGACGATTGCCGAACATGGGCCGGCACGACGCGCATTGACACTGCGTGCTTCGGGGCCCATGAGCTGGATACGGCCTTTCAATGGTCTGTTTGCTGCGCACTCGATCGCGCGGGTCGCCGCGCGGTGCATGCACGATATCGAGACCACACGCGAACAGCTCGGACCATTGCAGTCATCGCGCGCAGCAACCGATCGAGCCTTCATGCCTCCACGATGCGATGCGCGCCGATCGATGCCTCCTTCGCAATCATCGTTTCGAGTATCGATGCGGCCAGGGGTCAGCGCAAGCCTGCCTTACGCATGGAGGCCATGAACGGGGATTTGCGGGCGCGAGAACTGGTGAAAGCTTGATGCTTTTTTACTGCGCGCGACGCCGACATGCATCTGTTGCAGCGCGCCGATCTCCACCCCTGGGTTGTCCAGTTCGCGGACCTGTACGATGGCTTCAGCAACCTGACCTCGGTGCGGCTCGAGGCCTGGCGTTCTGCACAAGGGGCGAAAGCGATGCCATTGTCGAGGGCGGGTCGCGCACCGCCCGCGGCGGGCAGTTGTCGGCCGGAGCGGGCCGCTCGCGGATTGCCTACTACTTGCACGCGTCAATCGCGTGTCTCGGAGGCATGGCGACGAAGAGCAGCGGAGGTGGCGCGTTCGTCGTGCACATGCCGGATGGGCTTCGAGTCGGTCCGGAGGCGCGGCCGCTCGTGCCGCCGTCGCACTGGTGGCGCGCGCAGCACATGAAGCCCCCGACTGATGAAGACCAAGTCGTGAGGTCATTGGGCGCCGGGCCAGCTCGTCTTTCGATAGGAAGCGCTCCCGGGTCGACCGGCAGGACTGGCCGCGCGCGGGGCAGGGCATGTCCCCTGATACGCGTCGTCCACCAAAGCATCGGCTCCTCAGCCACGAGGCCATGAGCTGATCTCTGATAAAAATGAATCTGGATCAGTTCATGTTGGCCCACTGCCTATTGGTAAAAACACCAACTTTAAAGTTGACCTATCATCAGTTATGCTTGATTCGTTCCAGTTCAACTTGGCGTCGGTGATCGCGCCTACTAGCATTCGTGGAGACAACCAATGGAGAGGGCATTGAAAGATTACAACGGTCTGCGCGGACGCCTGATCGGCAGCGCGGCACTGATCTTTGGGGCGGCACTCGCCAACACGGCCGCGGCCATCGAGCTTGATGCCGGCCCCGATTGGGCGGTGCGTTGGGACAACACACTGTCCTACAACCTCGGTGTTCGCGCCCAAGGCATCAACGGGGGAATCGGAAACAACCCGGTGTTTGCTTCGTCGGACTACAGCTTCGGGCGCGGGAATGTGGTGACCAGCCGGATTTCCGATCTGATGGAGCTCGACGCGCAAAACAAGAATGGGTGGGGATTTCGCCTTAGCGGCTCGTTTTTTAAGGACTTTGCGTTCAACGACGACGTGCGCACGAATCCCGGCCAAGTCGCGCCCGGAACGCCGTATTCGTCAATCGGTCCTTACATCGGCAACGTATTCTCCGGCTACACCAAACGCTACTACGACCAGGGCGGACAGTGGCTCGATGCCTTCGCGTACAACAACTTCAAGCTTGGCGACAGGGATGCGTCGGTGATGGTCGGCCGCCTTACGAAGTACTGGGGCAACGCCGTATTCTTTGGCCCACTTGGCATCAGCTACTCGCAAAACGCTGCTGACAACATCAAGGGTTCGTTCGCGCCCGGGACGGAGGCTAAGGAGCTCGCGATTCCACGTGAGCAAATCTACTTTTCAACCCAACTCACCAAGGACCTCGTCGCAGAAGGTCAGTACTTCTTTCAATTCCAGAACAATCTGGTACCTGAGGGCGGTACCTATTTGAGCTTTGCCGACTTCCTCGCGAACGGTCCTCAGGGCGCTGCACTGACCCGGGCAATCGGATTGGGCCCTCGCGGAGAGTCGATTGTGCCGAATGCAATCAACGGCAATTTTGGGCTCAAGCTGTCCTATGCCCCCCCGGAGCTCAAGGGTGCTGTCTCTGCTTACTACAGAAAGCTGGACGAGACGCAACCATGGATGCCGCTGCTTCAATACAACCCGGCGACCTTCGCCGTCGAGAACTACCACTTGGCATACGCGCAGAAGGTCGACCTTTTTGGCCTGAGCATGGAGAAGCAGTTTGGTGCCTACAGCGTCGGCGCCGAGCTGAACCAGCGTCGTGGGACGGCGCTCAACAGCACGCCGTTCAACGCCTCGGATCCGCTTGGTCGTGAAGCTGCTCGCGGCAACGCAACCAGCATGGTCCTGAATACCGTCGGTGGCCTGACGCGCACGCCGGTGTGGGATACCGGCATCTTCCTCGCCGAACTCGCCTACACGCACCTCGATTCCGTGACCGCCAACGCGGACATGTACAACGGCGTCAACAACCCTGCGGCCTGTCCAAGCGGCAGCACGAAGGATGGTTGCTCCACGCGAAGCGCCGTCGCGGCAGCAGTGCTCTTCAAGCCGCAATGGCTAGGCGTGATGCCCAGCGTCGACCTCGGCATGCCAATCTTCGTCATGTATGGGATCAATGGCAATGCATCCACGCTCGGCATGCCTGTCAATCAAGGTGGGACTCTCTTCACCGTAGGCCTCGAAGCGGTCGTTCAGCAAAAGTACACGATAACCCTTCAGTACAACGGCTACCACTCGCCCACGAACGGGAAGCTGACAAACGCTGGCGCCCGCTTCGGCGTGCCCAACGGCACCCCCGGATTCCCGACCTTCTACGCTGGCGGTAGCGGCACGTTCATGTACAACGACAAGGGTTGGGTGTCCCTGACCCTGAAGGCCTCATTCTGATCACAGGAGCACTCAATGATCCATCTCAACAGACACCTCGTCCCGGCTCTTGCCGTCGCCACGCTCGCCTTCGCCAACGGCGCCTTCGCCGCTGTCACGGCCGAAGAAGCCAAGCAACTCGGCGCCACACTCACGCCTTTCGGTGCGGAGAAAGCGGGCAATGCGGATGGGTCCATCCCCGCGTACAGCGGCGCAGTTCCAACGACCCCGCCGAGCTACAAGGCTGGGAGCGGACGCTACCCAGACCCCTATCCGAATGACAAGGTCCTGCTGAAAATCGACGCGAAGAACGCCGCGCAGTACAAGGACATGCTGACGCCCGGCACGATGGCCATGCTGCAGCAGTATCCGGACTACTTTCTGAACGTCTACGCGACGCACCGCAACTCGCCGTATCCGAAATGGGTGCTCGACAACAGTTTGAAGAATGCCACGACTGCGGAACTGGCGGGAGAGACGCTCGGGGACGCGGTGAAGAACGTGTATGGCGGGATTCCCTTCCCGATTCCGAAGAACGGTGACGAGGTGCTGTGGAACTTCCGCATGCGCTACATCCCCGCCTCCACCTCGCAACGCCAATCGAGTTCCCTCGTGGATTCCTCCGGACGGTCGGTCTTTCTCGGCCGGTATCTGTGCAAGTTTGCGAACACCTACTACGACCAAGCTGCCACGACGCTGCCTGACCCGTACTTCTACAAACAGCTTTGTCTGGGGGAGGCTCCTGCCTCTCAGGCGGGATACAACCTACTGATCAGCTACTCCAGCGACTACGCCAACTTCGACCAGTTGACCTGGGTGTACACGCCGGGCCAGCGACGAGTGCGAACGGCACCGGAGTTCTCTTACGACACGCCGGCCGCAAACTTCGGCGGCGCGCTGACCTACGACGAAGTCAACGTTTTCTCGGGTCGAGCCGACCGCTTCGACATGAAGCTCGTGGGCAAGAAGGAAATCTACATTCCCTATGACAACAATGGCTTCTTCACGCCGGAAGCGACGGCCGAGAAGTTGCTGACGCCGAAGCATCCGAACCCTGAATTCATTCGCTGGGAAAAGCACCGCGTGTTTGTCGTCGAGGGCACGTTGAAGCCAGGCAAGCGGCACATCCTTTCGCGCCGCACTTTCTTCGTGGACGAAGACAGCTGGCAAGTCGTTGCCACCGACGGATACGACCAGGCCGGCAAGCTGTACCGCGTGGGGCTGGCCTTCCCGTTCCTGATCTATGACGACAAGGAAAACGCGCCCTACACAGCCACCCAGTTCTACGGGTTTGCTGACCTTACCAAGGGCGAATATTTCATGTCTTACCCCGATACGATGGGGCGTTTCGACTCGAAGACCGCACTGCCCGACGTGGGCGCGTTCACCTCGTCGCGGCTGGCCGCCACTGGAGTTCGCTGACATGTTGGAGGCCGCCCTGGGAGCAGCGCTATGAGCCTTGCGATGTTTCGCAGTCGACACGCACGCCTGGCAACTGCGCTGGTCGCGGCAGCGCTGGGCGGGGCAGTTGGTACGTGGGCAGCCGACGCGGACACATTTCGCGATCCTCTCGACACCCCCGCAGTTCAGATGAACGGCGCAGATCGTGCCGGGCACGAGCCGCTGATTGCGGTCGCGGCCTCTGCCACACGCACGATCGGGGTGGGCTTGCGCGGCATGATCATCTATTCAAACACCGGTACTCCAGAGTGGCGCCAGGCGGCCGTCCCGGTGCAGACGGACCTGGTCGCCGTGCAGCTTCTCGACGATCGCCTCGCATGGGCGAGCGGGCATGACTCCACCATCCTGCACAGCGAGGACGGCGGTGCCTCCTGGAGCAAGCAGTTTGATCGCAACGGGGCCCGGCAGGTGCTCAGCAGCAATTACCAGCAGCGGGTCGGTGCCGGCGAGACAGGAATGCAAAAGTACCTGGACCAGGTCAAGCTGAACACCGAGGGCGACGTGTCACTGCCGTACCTCGGCGTACGGTTCGAAGACTCGAACAACGGCTACGCTGTGGGCGCCTTTGGAATGATCATTGCCACCAATGACGGCGGCCGGACCTGGCTGCCCTGGCTGGATCGCATCGACAACGATGAATTCCTGAATCTCAATGCGATTCGCGGCATCAATGGCGAGACCTACATCGCTGGCGAGCGCGGCATGGTCTACCGGCTTGATCGTAAGGCGCAGCGCTTCATCGGGACCAGCACCGGCTACAAGGGCAGCTTCTTCGACATTGTCGGCACCCCGCACGCGTTGGTTGCGTTCGGCTTGCGCGGCGTCGCCTACCGGAGCACGGACGGTGGAGTCACCTGGCAGGCAGCAAAGACCGGGGTCGAGCGAACGATCACCGCCGGCGGAATTTTCGACGATGGTCGACGCATCGTGTTGTTGACCGAGACCGGCGAGGCGATCCAGAGCACTGACGATGGTGCAACCTTCAAGCCTGCCGACTTGCCGAGGTTGAAGCCAGTCTCCGGCGCCGCCACCACCGGCCAGACGTCCCTGGTGACGGCCGGATTGCTGGGCGTGCAAGTTCAAACCCTCAAATTGCTCTCGCCGTAATGCGAGACGCGTCGACGCCATGACCCTACCTGTTGCAGATCTCGGCGCGATGCCCATCATCGCGGACCCGGCCCAGTTCGACCGGCGTTCGGGAAACTGGCTTGAGCGGATGGTATTCAACCACCGATTCCTGATCATGGCCTTCTGCTTCGTTGTCAGCGTGCTGCTCGGCTGGCAGGCGTCGCGTCTGTCGGTCAATGCGAGCTTTGAGAACACGTTGCCGCGCTCCCATTCGTTCATCCGAAATTACCTTGGGAACAAGGCGTCGCTCGGCGGCTTTGGCAGTTCGGTGCGTATCGTGGTCGAGAACACGCAAGGCACGATCTATGACCCACACTACCTCGAGACCCTGCGCAAGATCAATGACACGGTATTTCTGATCCCCGGCGTGGACAGGTCGTTCATGAAGTCCCTGTGGACACCTGCCGTTCGCTGGACCCAGATCACCGAAGAAGGTTATCGCGGTGGTCCGGTCATGCCGCCGAACTACGACGGCTCGGCCACCTCCATCGGCCAATTCCAGCGCAATGTCGAGCTGGCCGGCATCGTCGGCAATCTCGTCGCCAACGATCAGAAATCCAGCATGCTGTT
Source organism: Variovorax sp. P4_B11 (assembly GCF_056402355.1). Lineage (NCBI taxonomy): Bacteria > Pseudomonadati > Pseudomonadota > Betaproteobacteria > Burkholderiales > Comamonadaceae > Variovorax > Variovorax sp. P4_B11. The sequence continues at coordinate 69,777 of NZ_JBFUHO010000007.1, read as the reverse complement.
CGTGCCGCTGATCGACACTGACCCGGCCACTGGCAAACAGCTCGACTATGCCGCGCTGTCTCATGCCCTTGAGGAGAAGGTGCGATCGCAGGGGTCGGAGGGTGTACGCATCCACATCATCGGCTTTGCGAAGCTGGTGGGCGACCTCATCGACAGCCTGATGCAGGTTATGGCCTATTTTGGCGTCGCCGGTGTCATCGCGGCGATCCTGCTCTATGGCTACACCCGATGTCCGCGCAGCACGGTGCTGGTGTTGGCGTGTTCGCTCGTCGCCGTCGTGTGGCAACTGGGCATCGTACATTTGCTCGGCTTTGTGCTGAACCCCTATTCGATCCTGGTGCCATTCCTGGTTTTTGCCATCGGCGTCTCGCACGGGGCGCAGAAGATGAACGGCATCATGCAGGACATCGGGCGCGGCACCCATCGCTATGTCGCAGCTCGGTACACCTTCCGGCGCCTGTTCATTGCCGGCATCACGGCGCTGCTTGCCGACGCCGTCGGCTTTGGCGTGTTGATGGCCATCGACATTCCCGTGATCCGCGAACTGGCCATGACCGCCAGCATCGGCGTGGCGGTCCTGATCTTCACCAACCTCCTTCTGCTGCCGGTGATGCTTTCCTACATCGGCGTCAGCTGCGCGGCCGCCGAACGCAGCTTGCGTGCGGAAACGCCGGAGGGTGAGCGATTGACGGGGCTCTCCAGGATCTGGTCGTTGCTCGACCGATTCACTGAGCGACGATTGGCCACGTGGACCGTCGCAATTTCGGCCCTGCTGGCAGTCACGGGCTTCGTGGTCAGCCTGAACCTCAAGATCGGCGATCTTGATGCCGGCGCGCCCGAACTGCGCGCCGACTCACGTTACAACCGCGACAACGCCTATACCACCGGGCACTACGGCTTGTCGAGTGATGTATTTGCAGTCATCGTGAAGACGCCTGTGGATGGGATGAGCACCTACCAGACGCTGATCGAGGAAGACCGCCTTGAGCAGGCGCTTCGCAGCCTGCCGGATGTGCAGACGACGTCTTCCGCAGCCCGGTTGGCCCGCTTTGCCACCTACGGCAACAACGAGGGAAATCCGAAGTGGCTCACGATCAATCGTGAGGCGGCAGTCACGGCACAGGCCACCTACGACCTGAAAACCAATAGCCCCGAGTTCATCAACGGCGACGGAAGCCGCGGAACCGTGGTGGCCTATCTCGGCGATCACAAGGCGACCACGTTGAAGCAGGTGGTAGACGTCGCCGAACAGTTCAGCGAAGCCCATAGCACTGCTGACCGGCAGTTTCTGCTCGCCGCCGGTTCGGCGGGCATCGAGGCAGCCACGAACAGTGCTGTGGCTGCGGCAAACCATACGATGCTGCTGGTGGTCTATGCCGCCGTGGTGGTGCTGTGCCTCATCACCTTCCGCAGCTGGCGTGCCGTCGTGGTGGCGGTGCTGCCCCTGGCACTGACATCCATCCTTTGTGAGGCGATCATGGTCATGCTTGGCATCGGCGTGAAGGTGGCGACGCTGCCTGTTGTTGCGCTGGGTGTTGGCATTGGCGTCGATTACGCCTTGTACCTGCTCAGCGTCCAACTCGCACAGCAACGCGCCGGCGTGCCATTGCGTGAGGCCTATCGCAACGCTGTGAGCTTCACCGGCAAGGTGGTGGCATTGGTCGGTGTGACGCTGGCAGCGGGCGTTGTGACGTGGGCATGGTCTCCCATCAAGTTCCAGGCGGACATGGGCATCTTGCTGACGTTTATGTTCCTGTGGAACATGGTCGGCGCACTACTGTTGATCCCGGCCTTGTCGCACTTCCTGCTGCAGACGAAACATCTCGCCCCTTCGCCCGGCGCTGTTCCGCTGAAAATTCGCTGTCGAAGCCTGACCGGGTCGTGATGATCACATTCGCCGCAGACGCGCGCTCGGGCGTGCCGGTGCCAACGCGTTCATTCAACGCTTTAAAGGAGAGCTTTCATGACAAAGGTCGCATTGATTACCGGTGGTGCCAGTGGAATCGGAAAAGAGACCGCGTTGTTACTCGCCAGCAGGGGCGTCACGGTCGTCATCAGCGGCCGACGTGAGCGCCAGGGCCTTGAGACAGTCAAAGCTATCGAGGCGGCCGGTGGCAAGGCATCGTTTGCCCAGGCTGATGTCAATGATGAGGCTTCGGTGCGAAAGCTGATCGATCAAGTCGTTCGCGATCATGGCCGTCTTGACATGGCGGTGAACAACGCCGGCATCTCGAACGAGAACAAGGTGGTTGGCGAGTCTGATTCGGGCGCCTTCCAGGGCATGCTCCAGACGAATGTGATGGGCCTCTACTTCTGCATGAAGTATGAGTTGCAGCAAATGCGCCAGCAAAGCGGCGGCGCCATCGTCAATGTCGCATCGATTGCCGGGCTCAACGGCATCCCCTGGGCGGGTACTTATGCTGCGACAAAGCACGCCGTTGTGGGTCTCACAAAGTCAAGCGCGCTCGACTACGCCACACAAAACATCCGGGTGAACGCCGTGGCACCCGGCGCCATCAAGACAGATCTGATCGAGGGGCAGATCGCGCTGGGTCAATATGACGAGGCCACCATTTCCGCTATGCATCCGATGGGGAGGATGGGTGAGCCGCGTGAGATCGCCAACGGCATCGCATGGTTGCTCTCGGATGAGGCCTCCTTTGTTACCGGGCACGTCCTCAGCATCGATGGGGGCTTCCAGGCCAAGTAGTCCCCACAACACGCTTCTGTCGAGCGGCGGTTCAGCGAACAGACCCCAGGGATTTTTCGTGTCTGGCGGGTATGAACTCCGGTAGGCTTTCGAGCGATCGGATTTGCTGCCAACAATGCAGGCCGGGTTGTTCATCGACAGGGAGCTCTCGCAAGGCGACAACGCGGGAATTCCGCCAATGGTGCAGGCGGCTTCCATTGGCGCTGTGTTATCGAGCTCCTGGTTAGCAGGAGTTAGCCTGCAACCCACCGACCTTTAGCCGTTTAGCCCTTCAGGATGGACCTTGATATGGCGAGGCCCCGCAGTACACGCCTTGCGCGGAGGGCGAGTGCAAAGCTATCCGAAGGGCACAGAAAGATCCGGATTCACTCGAGCATCAACGCGGCTTGAGCTTAGGTGCGAGCGCGTGCGCGACCATGAACGCTGCGGACTGCAAAAGTTGAGTGCGAGACGAATGGCGTCGACGCAGAGGCAAGCGCACGATCGCCGCCACGCGTTCTATGAGGACGAGGACCGCCGATGCCCCGGATGCGTACTCCAGGCCGTTGTCAGCTTCCTTGATGCGCTGTTCCAGCAACGTGTGCAGTCGTTCAACCGACGCATGACGTACTTCTTCAAAGCGCTTGTCCCCTTCGTCAGCAGCCAGATTGCGAATCCGAAGGATGGCTTGGTGCTCTTGCCAGAACGCCACGTAAGCCTTCACCAGCGCGAGCGCCTTGGTCGAAGCATCCTCCTGGGTCCAAGGACTGCTGAGCAATGTCTCGATCTCGGGCGTGATCTGCTGTATGTTTTGTGCCGCGGCTAGCACGACCTCGTTGACATCGTCGAAGTAAACATAGAACGACGCTGACGAGGTCCCCGCCATCGCCGCGATGTCTGCGACGTTCAACTCCATGATCGAGCGCTTCTCAAGGAGATTTTCGGCTGCCTTCATGAGCCGAGCGCGCGTTTCAGCGCCCTTGCGACCGATCTTCTGGCCGTAAAGATTCTGACGGGGTACCACTGTCGTCGAATCGGCTTCGTTCATGGTCTTGGAAATCCTCAACAAAAGATGACTGATTATCAGCGAATCAGTGCTGGGTTGGGCACTGACACGGGTTGGACAATTTCGGCTTATACCGGACACCGCCAGTGATGAGGACTGGATTCCACCGTACAGGGCTCGCCTTCCAGCGTCACGTCGACCATCAGCAATCGCCCGCTGCCAGGATCAAGGTAGCTGCGCAGTACGACGCGGCCGTCGCGATGTTCCTCGAGCCGTGGGCATCCCTCGATCCAGGCGTCAGGCGCGCAGGACAATGGTGTTCCGCTGCCGACGGCATACGCAGTACCATCGTGGTGCTCGACGCCGGGATAGAGCAACCGGCCACGCCCGCGTCTAGCCATCGTTAGGGTGTCCAGTCGGCTGAGGGGCTTCGGAGCGGGCAGGGCGTTCTCGAGGCGATCGAGCTGAAGTCTGGAGCGCCGCGCTGCGGTCGCATCGGTATCCACGGTACCGCGCTCGTTCAGCACGAGACCATAGATCGAACAGGCTTCGTCATTGCTGATGCGGTCCTGTCGCAGGTCCCTGAAGACGGCCGCCGGGTCGCGCGCCAGAGGGTCGCCGAACCCGCCGCCGGATCCCAGACGGAACTCGAAAGTGTCTGCCTCTGTCACAATGAGCGCGCCTTCGTGCCCCGATACGTCATGCAGCGTTCCGTTCGCGTCGCGTCGTGAGAACTTGGTGTTGGCCCCGGGCCGCCCGCCCGCGAAGCCGGGAAGCGGCAAGCGTTCGCGCATGCCGAGCATGACGCCGGTCCACGACGATGTCTTGTGCGGTTTGTAGGCCATCTGGCATCCAGCGCCGGCGCGGTGTTCGCCGGCGCCCTCCGAACCCACGCGCGGGCGCTTTTCGAGGACCAGCGCGGGGTAGCGGAGTTCGAAGGACTCGACGTCAATGGATTCGATGATGGCCTTCCGCGCGACCATGAAACTGAACAGGTCGTAGCCATCGCGGTCATGGCCGGCGGATCCACCGGCCATAGCGCCATCGATCATGAGCCATCCGTCCTGGGCGCCGGCAGGTGTGCGGTAGGCCCATGTGTGCAAGCCCATACACGACGGTGCGACCGGACCGGAAAGCAGGTGCCGCCCCGGCGCCTGCTCGCCCGAGATCGCGATGGCCAGCATCACGCACTGCTGCGCCGCCATGCTGGCGTTCAGCGCCACGTCAAAGTGCGCTGACGCTGTCGGCGCGGGGGGAGCGGCATTGACGACCGTGCCTGGTGGGCAACGGACCTCGATGGCATCGAACATTGCGGCAGACAGCGGCAGGTCGTGCGCCAGGACGTCTGTAACGTCGCTGACGAGGATCGACTTGACGATGTGCGGCTTGGTATTGAAGAAGTGCGAGCACTGCGGCGCGGCGCCTTCAAAATCGAACACCATGCTTTCGCCGGAAATTGTCAATGCGCACGGCACCTTGAACCGCTCGTCGCCCCATTCGGTCCACGTCGTGAGCCGGTAGACACCGTCTTCAAGCAATGAAATCCGCCGTTTCAGTTCGCGCAAGACAATGCTGCGCAGAGACCGGACGCCTGAGGTGAAGCGGTCCGCCCCCCAGCTATCGGCCAAGGCGACGATCTTGTCATGCACGACCTGGCAACCAGCAACCAGACTGCGTATGTCCATCTCCACGAGTTGCGGAACGCGAATGTTGTTGCGCAGGATCGCCCAGATGTCCGGTTGCTGAATGCCTTGGTGGAACAGCCGCACCGGCGGCAGGCGCAATGCTTCCTGGAAGCATTCCGTCGCTGCGGGTGACCAAGAGCCGAAAGTCATGCCGCCCACATCGATCATGTGGCCGGAGTTCGCCACCCAGGCGATCAACTTGCCGAGATGGAAGATGGGCCGCTGCACGACGACGTCCATGTAGTGCAGGCCGCCGCCGTTGTGCGGGTCGTTGGCAATGAAGACATCGCCGGGTGCAATGGTGTCGCCGTGCATTGCGAGGGTGTATCGCACCGCGTGGCTGCATGCGCCGAAGTGATGCGCGACCGCTCCGCCACCGACAATAAGATCTCCTCCAGCGTCCAGCAGCGAGCACGAGCAATCGCGCGACTCCGCGATCGTCGGCGAACACGCCGTGCGCTCGATGGTCATTGCACCTTCTTCGGACATGGCCTGAAGCCGGGCGCGAAGCACCTCGAGTTCGATCGCATCGAACTCACGTTGTACGGCGGCGTTCATACGGTCGTCTCCAGGTTGATTGTTCGAAAGGCATCGACTACCGCGCGCATGCCTGAAGGAATCCATAGCGTCGTGTCACGGCTGTCGATCAGTGCCGGCCCTTCGAGCGTGTGTCCGGCAACGAGCCTGGCGCCATCGACGACCTTGACCTCCATGGCCGGCGATTGGGTGCCCCGGTGAATGTTCCGTGTGCCCAGGAGGGGCAGTGAAGCGGAGACATTCCTTGCCGCATTCGTTGTCAACTCGGCGCGCACGGTTCGCCCGCATCCGATGGCACGAATCGCCACGAGTTCGACGGGCGTGCCGCTGATCAGCGAGCCTTGCCCATAGCGGCGGCCGTACTCGGCCTTGAACGCTTCGGCGATACGCTGCTGTTGCGCTGCGTCCAGGCCGTCGGTGCAGTCCATCGTCAATTCCCATTGCTGGCGCATGAACCGAAGGTCGACTTCGAATCTCAACGAGCGCTCATCCTTGCCGATTCCATCGGCCTCGAGATCGGTCTCGACGGCCCGGGCCAACCCGGACAGGTGATGTTCGGCGACCTGCGGGTCGCACGGCAGCGTCAGGGCGACGCTGCGGCTGCGCTCGCGCCGGATGTCCGCATTGGCGGCTCCAAACGCCGACAAGACCGATGTCAGTTCAGGCACCAGGACGCGCTTTACGCCGAGGTCCAGCGCGATCGCAGCGTTGAACAATCCGCCACACCCGCCCATGCTCACGATGGTGTGCGCAGCCGGGTCCAGTCCACGCTGCGCAAACTGGGCGCGCAGCGCGCGGACCATCTCTACCCTCGCAATCTCATGGATGCCCCAAGCCGTCTGACGGGCATCCGTACCCACCTTGTCGCCCAGTCGCTTACAGGCGGCAAGGGCCGCCGATTCGTCGAGCGCCATGTCGCCACCGAGAAAGCGCGCCGGGTCTATATAGCCGAGCACGACCAAGGCATCGGTCACGGTGGCCTCGGTGCCGCCGCGTCCATAGCAGGCGGGTCCGGGGTATGCTCCGGCGGAGCGCGGCCCCACGCGCATCAAGCCGAGCGGGTCCACCCACGCGATCGAACCACCGCCGGCGGTGACAGACTCGATGTCCACCATCGGCATGGCGGTCCAGACACCCATCAGTTCGCCGCGCACGCGCCGCATGGGTTCGCCGCTGCGGATGATGGCCATGTCGAATGAGGTCCCGCCCATGTCGCAGGCAACTGCGTCTTTGACGCCCGCAGCGCGGCAGACCGCAAGAGCGCCGACCACGCCTGCGGCGGGACCCGACTCGGCCAGCACAGCGGGCGTGGCGCGGCCTTCGGCGACCGTGATCGAGCCTCCGCCGGAATGCACGAGCAGTGGAGGGCGCTGAAGCCCCAGTCGGCGAAGTTCCACGACTAGTTCGTCGATTCCGCTCAGGGAGCCGGATGTGTAGGCATTGAGCAGCGCGAAAGTCGTGCGCTCGTATTCGCGTGCCACCGGGTACAGCGCCGCGCCGGACAGCACGGCCATGTCCGGCAGCGCTTCCTGGATGGCCTTGACCGCGGCCGCCTCGTGCGAAGGGTTGACGCACGACCACAGGAATGAAACGACGAGTGCCTCGACGCCGAACTCTTGCCGCAGGCGCCTGGCTGCCGTCACAGCTTGCATGACGTCCAGCGGCTTCAGGACGTCCCCGTCGCGGTCGATGCGTTCGTTCACACCGATGATCCAGTCGCGGTCGATCAAGCCGTCCGGCGGCACCAGCCAGCCGTCGCAGGGTACGCGCCGGACGCGGGCGATCGGCACCATGTCTTCGAAGCCGGCCGTCGTGATCAGACCCACCTTTCGTCCGGTGCGAGAGGCGATGTCGTTCGTGACCGCTGTCGTCCCGAGGCCGAATCGCTCGACACGTTCGAGCATCGCTTCCAAGGGCAGGCCAGCCCGATCTGCGACCAACCGGCACGCGGCGATGACTCCGCCGCCCAATGCCCCGGTCGTGGAGGCCGCCTTGGCCCGCCAGACCTGCTGCCCGTCCGAAAGGACAATGTCGGTGAAGGTGCCCCCGACATCGACTCCGATGCACAACTGGCCGGACGGAGCCGGCCCATTGCGACCGTCGAGGCGCGCGGCCGCTTCAGTATGTGAGGCCATGGTCTTGAAGGCCGGGCAAGGACTGGTCGATCAGGTGGTCGAGCGTGGGCATCGACGTGCCCAATTCGATGGCAAGCGCCCTCGCGAGATGCAGGTCCTTGGATGCCATGGCAACCATGCCGGCCTGCCCCGTGGTGTAGGCCTCTCCTTGCGCGCGGATGAGCAACCAGTTGTTGCTCACCCAACTGGACCCGACGGCGCCGGCGTTGATCACCGACAACCACTTCGTCTCATCGATGCCGGCGGCGCGTGCAAGCCGCAAGGCATCGCGCACCACCAGCGTGTTCGTGATGGCCAGGAAGTTGCTCAAGACTTTCGTCGTGGAACCCGCGCCCACGTCGCCGACGTGGAACTGGTTCTGCGACATCGCAGCGAGGGCCGGACGTGCCATCTCCAGTGTGGCGGCATCGCCTCCGACAAAGAAGGTCAGCTTGCCCGCGCGGGCGGCGGTGTCGCCTCCGCCGGTCATCGGAGCGTCGAGAACATAGATGCCGCACGCCCTGGCTTGCTCGGCCAGCTCTTGCGTCAGGCGTGGCGGCACCGTACTGTGAACGACAATGATTCCCCCGGGCCTCATGCCGGCCAGCAGGCCCGGCGCTCCGGATTGCGGCGAACAAGCCTCGCGCACCTGCGTCTCGTCGAAAAGCGCGAGGCAGACGACGTCCGAGCGGGAAGCAAGCTCGAAGACATCGGCCGCCGCAGTGGCGCCCAGTTCGACGAGCCGCTGGACAGGCTCCGGTCGAATGTCGAGCACGGTCAGCGGGAACCCCGCTTTGGCCAGATTCGAAGCCATGCCCTCGCCCATGTTGCCCAGCCCTATGAATCCCATCTTCAGTGCCATGTACTTGTCTCCATGAATGACAAACAGTAGATCGATGAAAGTTCATAAATGACTAATAGTCAGCTTTGTGTGGATCGCAGCTTAGCCGATCTCTTCCGGATCGTCCATTGGTGAGGCAAGGAACGAACCATTCTTTCGCCTATCGAAAACCCTAACTAACAAATGACGATCAATCAATTATGCTAGGCTCAGGGACTGCCGCCAAGTTGATTCCGGAAGGGGCGAAGCGGCTGTCGAATCCATTCATTGTTCTTTTCAAGTGGAGGTAATTTATGGAAGCTCTGGAGCTTCACGACGCCGCGTTCCTGGCAGTCGATCTGCAATCAGGAATCCTGCGTCTCCCGCTCGCGCCGCATCCTGCGGACGCAGTGCTGGAGAACGGTGCGCGACTGGCGCAAGCCTTCAGGAACGCCCGGTACCCCGTCGCCGTGACGCGCGTTTCATGGGCCGCCGACTTTTCAGATGCACTGCATCAGCCGGTCGACCGGCCGTTGCCGATGCCCGCCGGGGGGTTGCCTGCAGACTGGGCAGACCTGCCTGCGGACCTCGGCATCGTGGCCAGCGACATCGTGATCACCAAGCGTCAGTGGAATGCATTTCACGGCACTGAACTGGACCTGCAACTGCGCCGCCGCGGTGTAAAGACAGTGGTGCTGGCGGGCATTGCCAGCAACATGGGCGTTGAGTCCACCGCACGTGCCGCTCATGAACTGGGCTACCAGCTCGTCTTCGCCGAGGATGCGATCACCAGCGTATCGGAAGAGCTGCATGCGTTCGCGGTCAAGACCATCTTCCCGATGATCGGCCGGGTTCGCAGCGCGAGCCAGATTCTTGCCGCCATCAACGAGCGCTGAGGGCAGCGCGTAGCGCGCCACTCGCTCGAACAGAACCAATTCAACAGCAGGAGAAAACAGTGCCAGGTACGTTTCAAGACAAGGTGGCGATCGTGACGGGTGCCGGTGGAGGAATCGGCGAAGCCATAGCCCAGGACCTTGCCATGCAGGGTGCCAAGGTGCTAGTCGTCGATATTCAATCCGACGCCGCCGAAACGGTGGCTCAAGCGATTCGCGGGCAGGGCGGCACGGCTGTGGCGATGTGTGCGGATGTGTCTGTGCTGGAGCAATGCCAGGCCATCGTCGACCGCGCGATTCACGACTTCGGCGCCTTGAACTACGCAGCCAACAATGCCGGCATCAGCGGCAAGTTCGATGCACTACCTGACGTGACCGCCGATGAATGGCGCAGGGTCATGGGCGTGAATCTCGACGGGATCTTCTATTGCATGAAGGCCCAGCTTCCGGCGATCGAGAAGGCAGGCGGCGGAGCGATCGTCAACACGGCCTCGATCTACGCGCACCTCGGATTGGGCCGGCTGGATGCGTATACCGCCAGCAAGCACGCGGCGCTTGGGTTGACCCGCTCGGTGGCGCTCGAATATGCGACGCGTGGCATACGCATCAATGCGGTGTCGCCAGGCCCGATCCTCACGCCGCTCACGCGTGGCAACAAGGAACGCACGGATGTCATTGCCGGCTTGACCGCCATGAAGCGCATGGGTGAGCCGATCGAGATCGCCAAGACCGTGTCGTTCCTGCTGTCGCCCGACGCATCGTTCATCACGGGGGCTGAAATCGTGGTCGACGGCGGCGTGATGTTGTCGTAGAACGATCATGATGGCCGGCTTTCCCGGATGGATCGGGCGCATGCTTCGCGGCATGCGCGCCGGCATCGGCAAGACAATGATCCACGACCCGGCGTTGGCGGGGGTTCCGTCGAGCATCGTTGTCGCCAGCAGTGCTTTCGCGAGTGGTGGCAACATCCCGCGCCAACACAGCGCCGATGGCGAGCGCATCTCGCCCGCGCTGGCATGGCATGGCGTGCCTGCAAACACGAAGAGTCTCACCCTCCTGATCGAGGATGCTGACAGTCCGACGCCATCACCTTTCGTGCACCTGGTCGCCTGGGGCTTGCCGGGATGCGACGGTGAACTTGCTGCGGGAGCGTGCAACCTCAAGGCTGGCGCCTCAACCGATGGCGCCGCGGACTTCCGGCTGGGCCGCAACGGCCTTTTCGGTCTCGGCTATACACCGCCGGACCCGCCGCCCGGACACGGCCCGCACCGCTACCTGTTCCAGATCTTCGCCCTCGACCGGTCGCTGCCGTTCCGCTCGGCCCCAAGCCGCCGTTCACTCGCGAAAGAGCTGCGGCGTTCGGTCATTGCCAAGGGTGTGCTTGAAGGTGTGTACGAGCGAGCCTGAATTTCCGTTCGCCGCGTAGCCACAAAACGATCAACATCTATGCAAGAGACTGTCACTACTGAAGCGCTTGAGACCTTCGATCTTCACATCGGAGGTCGCCGCGAGAAAGCCTGCGGCGGCGGGTACATCCCCACTGACAATCCCTACACCGGCCGTGTTTGGGGGCGGATTGCCCGCGGCACCGCGCCGGACGTCGACCGGGCCGTCGAAGCGGCGCGCCAGGCGCTTTCACCGTGGAACGCACTGAAGCCGGCGGAACGCGGACGCATGTTGCTGAAGATGGCCGATCTCGTGGAGGCCAACGCCGCGCATCTGGCGGCGGCCGAAGTGCGTGACAATGGAAAGCTCCTTGCTGAGATGCTGCCGCAAATGCGGCTGGTTTCCGAATGGTTCCGGTACTACGGTGGCCTGGCCGACAAGGTCGAGGGTGCGGTCATCCCGACAGGCAAGCCCGACATGCTGACGTTCACGCGGTACGAGCCGCTGGGTGTCGTGGCGCTGGTCACGCCGTGGAACTCCCCGCTCCTGTTGCTCGCGCACAAGTTGCCGACGGCGCTTGCCGCCGGAAATACGGTCGTGATCAAACCTTCGGAGTTCACCTCGGCGTCCACGTTGCAGTTCGTCGAGCTGTTCGCGCAGGCCGGCTTTCCTGCGGGCGTGGTCAACGTGGTAACGGGTTTCGGCCATGAGGCGGGTGCCGCGCTGGTGGCGCACCCCGACGTCGCCAAGATCGCCATGACAGGCTCGGAAACGGGCGGCCGAAGGATTAACGAGGCGGCGGCGAGTCATTTCAAGCACGTGGCACTGGAGTTGGGTGGCAAATCACCAAACATTGTTTTCGAGGATGCGGACTTCGACGCTGCCGTGATCGGCGCAATCGCCGGCATCTTCGCTGCCAGCGGCCAAACTTGCATCGCGGGCTCGCGCCTCTTGGTGCAGCGCTCCATCCACGATCAATTCGTCGAGCGCTTGGTGCAAATCGCGGGCGAGGCCCGCATCGGCGACCCCATGGCTGCGGGCACCCATGTGGGGCCGGTGGCAACGCCGCCGCAATACGAAAAAGTGCTGCAGTACATCGCGATCGCCAAGGGCGAGGGCGCGAATTGCGTGTTGGGCGGAGGCCCGTACACCGGGGCAGGTGCGCAGGGGGGGCGCTTCATTGCGCCGACCGTCTTCACTGGCGTGCACAACCAGATGCGCATTGCGCGCGAAGAGGTTTTCGGCCCGGTGCTCGCAGTGATCCCGTTCGACACCGAGGAAGAAGCCTTCGCCATTGCCAATGACACCGAATACGGACTGGCGGCGGGTGTCTGGACGTCCGACATCGGCCGGGCCATGCGCGCCGCGGAGCGGTTGCAGGCTGGCACGGTGTGGGTCAACACCTATCGCGTCGGGGGCACCTCGACGCCTTTCGGCGGCTACAAGCACAGTGGCCTCGGACGCGAGGGCGGTGTGGAAGCCATCAAAGAATGGCTCCAGACCAAGACGGTATGGATCTGCGGCAAGCCGGATGCCAACCATCCGTTCGTCATGCGGAACTGAATCGATCAAACAGGAAGACGTCATGGAAATTCAACAGAAGGGGTGTGTCGTCACGGGCGCAGGCAGCGGCATCGGCCGCGGCATTGCGCTGGCACTGGCAGAGGCCGGCGCGAGCGGCATCGTCGTTGCGGACGTCCAGATGGAGCGCGCCAGCGAGGTGTGCGCGGAGCTTGAAGCGAAGGGCGTGAAGGCTCGCTCGTTCCACTGCGATGTGCGCCGGGCTGACGCCCTCGAGCAGCTGGCCGAATTCGCATGGTGTGAACTCGGGCACGTCGAGATCCTGTGCAACAACGCGGGTGTCATCAAGACCGGCGCGGGGTTCGATACCACCGATGAAGACTTGCGTTGGCAGTTCGAAGTCAACGTCTACGGCGTGTTCAACGGCTGCCGCGCCTTCGGCCGACGCTTTCTCGCGGCTGGCGCGCGCGCCTGGATCTGCAATACGGCCTCGCACCACGCGGTGGGCACACCGACCAAAGGCGTTGCCACCTACGTGGCCACCAAGCACGCCGTGCTGGGCTTCACCGACGCATTCCGGCTGGAATACGGTGAGCACATCGGTTTCAGCGTGCTGTGCCCGGGGATCATCAACACCGACCTGTGGGATGCGGGACGCAATCGTCCGCCCGAGCTCGGCAGTTCGTTCGCCGGCAGCGACCAGAACCAGGCGGCGCTGAGGGAATACGGCATGAGCGCTGAGCACGTCGGCCAACTCGTCACGAAGGGGATGCGGGAAGAAGAGTTCTTCATCTGGACGCATCCGTTCTCGACCGACCTGGTGGAAAAGCGATACGCCGAAGGTGCTGATTCCATCAAGCGCCAATGGCCCGACGGGCCCCAGCCTTTCCACAAGCGCACGCCGACCAAGGTGTGAGCTTGCAAACAGGAACCACCATGCCGGATCTTCTGAACAAGGTTGCGATAGTGCTGGGCGCGTCGACCGCCGGGGGCATGGGCGAAGCGGTCGCCCGTCGCCTGGCGGCCGAAGGTGCCACCGTCGTCGTCTCCGGTCTGGGCGCGGTGCCATTGGGGAATCTGGCCACGGATCTGGGTGGCTCCGCCTTCGAGGCGGACATCACGGACTCCGCGCAGTTGGCGGCGCTGGTCGCCCATGCGCGCAGTGTTCATGGCCGACTGGACATCGCAGTCAACGTCGCGGGCGTCGCGCCCCGCGTGCCGTTCAAGGACTTCACCGACGAACACCTAATGTTCATGGCGAAGATGCACTTCATCGGACCCGCCATGTTCATCAAGCTCGTCGCCGAAGTCATCGTCGACGACGGCGCGATCGTCAACATCTCGTCATTGTCGGCATACGACGCCTTGTCCGGGATCGTCGGGTATGCGGCTTCAAAGCGCGCGGGCGATCGTGTCGTGCAAGGCGCAGCGCTCGAATACCGCCACAAGCGATTGCGCATCAACGGCATCATTCCATCGTTGGTGCCTACCGATCTCTCGCGCCAGGGAATCCGGAACTACGGCGCGGATCCGGACGCCTTCGAGAAAAGCTTCGTCGATCTGACGCCGCTCGGTCGCATCACGCAGCCCTCGGACATCGCCGCGATGGTCTACATGCTGGCTCGCGACGAGTTCTTCGAAACGGGGCAGATCTTCAACTACAGCGGCGGTAACTCGCTGCTGGGGCATCCCCGCCATTTGGCATGACCTAGCCGTCGTCTTGCGCACTTCCGATGCGGTGTCGCGGGCGAGGTCGTGGCCTGCCGCTGCGCAAGCTGGCACTTAGGCCTTCCGCGCAAACCCTGAAGTCAACGAGAGTCCATGACAGATACGCCTGACCAAGACACGATCGCCCGACGGCTCGCCACCTGGGTCGTCGAGCTGAAGTACGAGGACTTGCCGCCGGTGGTGGTGCAGCGGGCCAAGCAATGCATCCTCGACCAGTTGGGCGTGCAGATGCGCGGCTCGACCTTGCCGCAGGTGCAGCCGGTGAGCCTGTTGGTGCATGCGATGGGGGGTAGCCCCGAGGCCACGGTGGTGCGACAAGCCAGGAAGACCTCGGTGGCCTACGCGGCCTATGTGAACGGCACCTTTGGCCACAGCTGTGAATTCGACGACAGCCACTTCCACTGTGGCCATCCAGGTGTGTGCGTCATTCCGGCCGCGTTGGCCTTGGCCGAGCGTGAAGGCGCCAGCGGCAAGGACCTGATCACCGCAGTGGTCGCCGGCTACCAGGCGCAGGCCGCGTCGGTAGGACCCATTCACCACGGCACGCTGGCACTGGGGTGGCATGGCACGAAGGTGGGCGGCGTGTTCGGCGCCGCCGCAGCGGCGGCCAAATTGCTGCGCCTCGACGTGGAACAGACCGCGCAGGCCTTGAGCGTGGCCGCCAGCGAAGCATCGGGGATGATGGAGTACGACCAGAGCGGCGGCGAGGTCAAGCGCGTGCATGCCGGTGCGGCTGCGCGGTCCGGCGTGCAGGCAGCCTTGCTGGCGCGACTGGGCATGACCGGTCCGGCCAGAGTCTTCGAGGGCAAGCGCGGCCTGTACCGTTTGTTCGGCAACGGCAAGCCGCCGGAAATCGAGCGGTTCTGGCAAGGCCAGTTCCACATCCTCGACACGATGTTCAAGCTCTACCCGGCGGTCGGCACTGTGCATGCGGCGCTGAACGCGCTCACCGAGATCATGCGGGAGCACCGGTTTGCGCCCGAGGACGTGCAGGAGATCCAGGTGGGACTGGCGGCCTGGGCGATCCCCCACGGCGCCGCGATCGTGCACCCCACCGATTGCCTTGGCGCGCAGTTCAGCCTCGCCTTCAGCCTTGCGCTGCGCGTGGTGAAGCAGCGCAACGACCTCGACCTCTACCTGAACCCACAGTCCTGGACCGACCCGGCCATTCTGGCGATCGCCGACAAGGTGGCGCCGCATGCCATCACCTTTGAACCCGGCACGCCCGAGCTGGGTGCCACAGTGTCGGTGCTTCTGCGCGGCGGTGAGCGTTTCGAATACCACCAGCGAGCCCCGCGAGGCTTTGCAGAAAACCCCGCCTCCGATGCCGACCTGGCCGACAAGTTCAAGCGCCTGGTGTCTGGCTTGATCGATGACGACACGGCGCGGCTCATCATGCAGGCGGTGGATCAATTGGAAGACATGGAGCGGTCGTCGCTCCTGCATGAACTCTTGACTGCCTGAAGGGCAAGGAAACCATGACGAACACGATGCTCGATCCCACTGCGATCGCAGTGCCGTCCCACGTACCACCGGAGTTGGTGCGCGACGTGGACGTCTACCAGATCACCGTCGGCGACGACCCGCAGAAGGACTACAAGGAGCGCTTTCAGGGCGAGCCCGACATCTTCTACATTCGGCGCACGGCGCGTGATCCGCAGTGGGGCAACTGGGTTGTGACCCGGCTCGACGATGTCCAGACCATTCTGCAAGATCCCGATACCTTTTCAAGCCGTCACATCGCCGGGTTCGACCGGGCCTTGGGCGGTGAGGAATGGTTGGCCTATCCGGTGGAGGCAGACCCGCCCGATCACGGCAAGTTTCGCGCCCTGTTGAACCCCTTGTTCTCGCCCGCGCGTACGAAGACGCTCGAGGCCCACATGCGCAAGCACACGATCGGCGTGATCGAGGCGGCCATGAAAGACGGGCGGGTCGACTTCTGCGTTCTTGCGTCGCAACTGCCGGCGGGCATCTTCAGCCACCTGCTGGGGATCTCGGTGCCGGAGACGCTGGACGTGATGGGCAATGTGCGTCGCATCCTGCACAGCGGCTACGACGCGGCCAAACGAAAAGCGGGCATCGAATGGCTGATGGCCTTCGAGAAGGAGTTGATCGCGCGCCGCATGAACGACCGCGGCGACGACCTGATCAGCCTGATGCTGGACGCGCGCATCGACGGCAGGCCCCTGACCCAGAAGGAGATCTTCGGCCTGTTCTTTTTCTTCCTGCTGGCAGGTCTGGACACCGTGGCCGGCGCCCTCGGCCTGCACTTCCGCCACCTGGCCCTCGACGTGCCGCTGCGCCAGCGTTTGGTGAAGGATCCTTCGGCAATCCCGCAGACCATTGAAGAACTGCTGCGGCGCTACAGCCAGATCAGCACCAACCGATTCGTCACCCGCGACATCGATTTCGCGGGCGTGCCGATGCGAAAGGGCGACAACGTGATCCTGCTGCTACCCCTGGTCAATCTGGATGAGCGCGCCTTCGCCGACTCGCTCGCCACGGACGCGGACAGGGCGCCCAATGCCCACATGGCCTTTGGCGGTGGGCCGCACCGCTGCATCGGCTCAAACATCGCGCGCCAGCAGCTGCGCGTCACCTACGAAGAATGGTTGCGCCGGATTCCGGACTTCCACATCACCGCGGGCGCGAAGGTCCAGGCCGTTTGCAGCGAGGCGCTGGTGCTGAGCAGCCTGCCGCTGTCCTGGGACCTGCCCGGCACGGCGTCGCAGCCTTGACGCGTCGCGTCCCCTGGGTGCTATAGCTCACAAGATTCAGCAGAAAACTGTCAAGGTGTCAGTTTTATGGATTCGCACAACAGCTAAAGGAAACGGCCATGAAAGAAACCAAGGTGTATCTGCTCGACGCGGGCTCGATGGTCCTCGATCGCAGTTACTTGTTCCTCGACGCAGGCTTGACTGGCGAACAGCGCTTCCCCGTCTATGGCGTGCTGGTCGACCATCCGGACGGCAAGTTCCTGTTCGATACCGGCTTCGACCTGGAGCACACCTGCAAGACGGCGCCTTTCACGCAGCCCTTGCAGACCGAACGCCAGACCATCCCAGGGCAGCTCGACCTTCTGCACATGAAGCCGGTGGACGTTACGCATGTGATCAATTCGCACTACCACATCGACCACATCGGCGGCAACAAGCACTTCAAGCAGGCGACCACCGTCTGCCATCGCTGCGAGATCGAGGCCTTCCGTTTCCCCACCGAACACGAGTCCCTCGGCTACTCGGACACCAGCGCAGCCGCGCATCTGCGCGACTTCCGCCTCTCGGCGCGCGAGGAGGATGCCGCCTGGAAAGCCGCAGAAATCGGCGCCAAGGTGAAGGCGGCGGAGTTCGATCTCTACACGCCGCGCATAGAAACGCTCAGTGGTGACCAGGAAATCGTCAAGGGCGTCTACCTCTTCGAGACCATCGGGCACACCGCCGGCCACTACAGCCTGATGGTCCAGCTGGCCCATCGCCGACCGATGCTGTTCACCGCCGATGCCTGCTACTCGAAGAAAAGCATGGACATGATGTGCATCCAGGCCGGAAACCGCAACAACGATCAGGCGCGCGCCTCGATGCAGCGTCTGAAGGATCTGGCCCGGCACTACGACGCGGAGTTGTTCTACTCCCACGATCCCGAGAGCTACGCGTCGTACCAGAAGGCACCCTACGCCTACGTGTGAGGCTATCGCCATGCACAAGACCGCACTCTCGCCAGAGCCGTCACTGCCGGACGTGCCGGCGAGGCAGATCGTCGACTTCGACTTCTTTGCCGTGCAGCCGGTTGACGGCGACCTGCACCTTGGCTGGAAGCGCCTGCACGAGGGCCCCGACGTGTTCTACACGCCGCGCAACGGTGGCCACTGGGTCGTGACCCGGGCGGCTGACGCGTTGCCCATCTATGCCGACACCGCGCGCTTCTCGAATGCTGGCGTGGCGATGTCGCGCGACGCCCGCGACATGCAGCTCGCGCCCGGCGAGATCGACCCTCCCGAACACACCGGTATTCGTTCGCTGCTGAACCCGACGTTCGGCCCCAAGCCGATCCGCGAACTCGAGGCGGAAGCGCGGCGCATCACCGTCGAGCTGATCGAGGGCTTTCGGGCGAACGGCGCTTGCGAATTCCGGTCCGCATTCGCGCAGCGCATGCCGATCCACCTGTTCCTGTCGATGATGGACCTTCCGCGCGGAGATGCCGAGGCACTGCTGCCAGCGGCGGATCTGTTGACGCGCGATGCCGACCCGCAGTCGTTCCACACGGCGATGCTCACCATGATGGGCTACCTGAAGCAGCGCGTCGTCGAACGCCAGGCCAAGCCGCAGGACGACTTCATCAGCCGGCTGATCGCAGCCGAAGTCGATGGGCGGCCGCTGGATGTCAGCGACGTGTTGAGTCTGACCGCGAACGTCATGTTCGGGGGGCTGGACACGGTGGTCGCCACCATGGGGTTTTTCATGAACTTCCTGGCTCGCCATTCGACCCACCGGCGGCAGCTCGTGGACGATCCGTCGCTGATCCCCGCGGCGGTGGACGAACTTCTGCGTCGCCATTCCATCGCGAACTTTGGCCGCGTCGCGACGGAAGATGTGGACTGCTGCGGCGTGCGCATGCGCCGGGGTGATCTGGTGCTGCTGCCGACTGCACTCTATAACCTCGACGAACGGCGCTTTCCGGACCCGCTGACGGTGGACTTTCATCGCCAGGACAAGGCGCACCTCAACTTCGGCAGCGGCGTGCACCGCTGCCTGGGGCTGCACCTTGCAAGGCTGGAGTTGCGCGTGATGCTGGAAGAGTGGATGCCGCGCATCTCCGAATTCCGCATTTCCGACGGCGAGGAGGTTCGCGCCCATTCAGGTCGCGTCAATGCGGTGACGCACCTGCCCTTGAGCTGGGGTTGAGCAGGTCGACTCGGGGTCCAGCAGCGCGGCTCGCCTCAGGCCGCTGATGCAGGCCGCCACCAGCCGCGAAGGCCAGTTTGCTGGCCAGCCCGCCGAGTTCGTGCACGAAGGCGGGCGCCTCGGAATGGATGACGGTCCAACTCGGCCACCCACCGCGGCAATCTCCGTCGCGTGGTGGATGGCCATCCATCCGATGAGAGCGGGGGAGTGGCTGTTGTTGAAAGGGGTTGTCTCCTTCCTTTCAAGTCGTCATGCTGCAATGCGCCTCGCGCTCGAGGCGCTCGCGATCGTCCGGGTGTGCAAGGTCAAGCATCCGGCGCACGCGCTGCGCCAGCGTCAACCCGCGCAGATCGGCCACGCCGTATTCCGTCACCACGATGCCGGCATCGCTGCGCGCCGTGCTCACCGGGCCTGACAGGCGGGCGACGATGCGGCTGATCGGCTGCGAGGCTGAGCCAGCTCGGGAGGGCAGGGCGACGATGGGCAGGCCGCCGCGCGAGCGCTGCGCGCCGCGCAGGAAATCGGTGCCTCCGCCTACCGCGCCCACATAGATCCCTCCCGCCATCTCGGTGTTGGCCTGGCCGCTCAAGTCAATCTCGATGGCGGAGTTGATGGCGACGAAGCGGTCGATGCGCGCCAGCACCTCGGCCGCATGGGTGTACTCGGTGCTGCGCAGTTCCACCTTCGGGTTGTGGTCGGCGTATTCGCGCACGATCCTTGAGCCCATCAGCACGCCGGCCACGCTGATGCCACGATCGATGGTCTTGCGGGCGTTGTTGATCACGCCTTGGCTCGCCAGCACTGCCGCCTGGTCCACGAAGGCACCGCTGTGCAGACCCAGGTCGCGTCGGCTGCCCAGTTCGCGCAGCACCGCCTCGGGCAGGTTGCCGATGCCGCATTGCAGCGTCGAACCGTCCTCGATCAAGTCGGCCACTCGGCGCGCGATGGTGGCCTCGATATCGCTGCCGCCCGACTTGGGGGCGTCCACCGGCGCGTAGGAAGCCTTCACCGCAAAGTGGATGTCTGCCGCCCCCAGAGATGCGGGGCCGTGCGTCCAAGGTGCCTGCTCGTTGATCTCGGCCACGATGCAACGGGCCGTTGACAGCGAGGGCGCCAGATACTCGCATGCCATCGAGAGGCTGTAGCGGCCATCGGGGCCCACCGGCGCGAGTTGAAGCAGGAGAACGTCAACTTGCAGCGGGCCTTGCGCAAGACAGCGGCCCAGCTCGCTGTAGTGCCCGGGCCAGATGTCCAGGGCACCCGCCTTGGCGAGCTGGCGGTTTCGTCCGGCGCCACAGTAGGAGCTGAACCGCACTGTATCTGCGTGGCCGACCTGCAGCGTGTCGGCCCAGGTGGTGCCGATGAAGGCGTCGATGGCGCCGATGCTCTCGCGCTGCGCCATCAGTGCGCGTATGAGCAGCTGAGGCTCGGCGGCGCCCTGGCCCCACATCAGCCGGTCGCCGGCTCGCACGATCGATCTCAGGTTTGGGCTGCCGGGGTCGAGAAATTGCATGAGCTGAGGGCGTCGGGTGATTAATAACTGATGTTATGTCAGTTATGTGCTATTGTCGACCTGGAATTACTCGCGGGCCCGCGTCATTCCACGCGGCACGCGCTACTCCTTCCTGACCAGAGAGTTACTTGATGAAGCAAGCCACCATCGTCTCCCCGCTTCGCACGCCGGTCGGCGCCTTCGGCGGTGCCCTGCGCACGCTCACCGCCGACCAACTGGCGGTCCATGTCATCCAGGCCGTGCTGCAGCGCACGGGCCTGGACCCGAGCCTGATCGACGAGGTCGTGGTGGCGCAGTCCTATGCGTCCAGCGAAGCCCCTTGCATGGGGCGCTATGCCGGCCTGGCGGCCGGCCTGCCGCTGGAGGTGCCTGGCTACACCCTGGATCGTCGCTGCGGTTCGGGCCTGCAGGCCGTCATTGATGCCTCGATGATGGTGCAGACGGGCGCGGCCGAGGTGGTGCTGGTGGTTGGCGTCGAAAGCATGAGCAACATCGAGTACTACAGCACCGACATGCGCTGGGGCTCGCGCGCAGGCTCGGTGAGCTTGCATGACCGCTTGCAGCGCGGCCGCGAACGCTCGCAGCCCGTGGAGCGCTTCGGCGTCATTTCTGGCATGCCGGAAACGGCCGAGAACCTGGCACGTGAATACGGCATCGGCCGCGAGGAGGCGGATGCGTTTTCCGCGCGCAGCCACCAGCGTGCCGCGCAGGCCTGGGAACAAGGAAAGTTCAGCGACGAAGTGATCCCGGTATCCGTGCCGCAGAAGAAGGGCGATCCGCTGCTGTTCTCGCGCGACGAGGGCATCCGACCCGAAACCACCGTCGAAACCCTGGCCAAGCTGCGCCCCTTGCTCAAGGATGGCACCGTAACCGCCGGCAATTCCAGCCAGCAGAACGATGCCGCCGCCGCTTGTCTTGTGGTGGCCGAACACCGCGTGGCCGCGCTGGGCCTCACGCCCATGGGGCGCTTCGCGGGCTGGGCAGCTGCGGGGTGCCACCCGGCGACCATGGGCATCGGGCCGGTGCCCGCAGTGCAGAAGCTGGCGCAGCGCACAGGCGTCGCGCTGGAGCAGATCGATCTGGTCGAGTTGAACGAGGCCTTCGCGGCTCAGGCCCTCGCCGTGCTCAAAGGCTGGCAGTGGCATGACCCTGAGCGGCTCAATGTGAACGGCTCAGGCATATCGTTGGGTCACCCCATCGGCGCGACCGGTGTGCGCATGATGACGACGCTCCTGCACGAACTGAAGCGCCGCCAGGGGCGCTACGGACTGGAGACCATGTGCATCGGCGGCGGCCAGGGTCTCGCAGCCCTTTTCGAAAGACTTTGAGAATACGCAAATTCCTTCGATCAAGGGTTTGCGAGTAATTGACAGATCATCAGTTATGTAAGACACTGCGGGCATTTTCAATCCTGCATGAATGCATCGAAGGAGACAGCTGTGGAACTTCAAGACATGGTGCTCGTCAGCGTCGACGATCACCTGATCGAACCCGAGAACATGTTCGATCGGCACATGCCGGCGCAGTTCAAGGAACGTGCCCCCAAGGTGGTCCGAGGCACCGATGGCGCCCACCAATGGCAACTCGAAGGCATGCGTGCGCCGGGCCTCGGACTGAATGCGGTCGCTGGGCGTCCGAAGGAGGAGTTCGGCTTTGAGCCCGTGTCCTATGACCAGGTGCGCAAGGGCTGCTACGACGTCGATGCGCGCATCGAAGACATGAATGCCAACGGCGTGCTGGGCTCGATCTGCTTCGGCTCGTTCCCGGGTTTCGCCGGCGCCCGATTCCAGAAGATGGCAGACAAGGCTCTCGCGCTCGCGACGATTCGCGCCTACAACGACTGGCACGTTCACGAATGGTGCGGCAAGCATCC
Organism: Variovorax sp. P4_B11; assembly: GCF_056402355.1. Taxonomy (NCBI): domain Bacteria; kingdom Pseudomonadati; phylum Pseudomonadota; class Betaproteobacteria; order Burkholderiales; family Comamonadaceae; genus Variovorax; species Variovorax sp. P4_B11. Next base: position 47,111 of record NZ_JBFUHO010000007.1, on the reverse strand, counting down.
GGCCCGTTTCATCAAGCTAGGCCTGCTGCCGCTGTGGGATGTGAAGCTGGCCGTAGCCGAAGTCGAACGCTTGGTCCGGCTCGGCGTGCACGCCATTTCATTCCCCGAGAATCCGTCGCTGATCGGCCTGCCGAGCCTGCACGCCGAAAGCTGGGAGCCGTTGTGGGCGGTCTGCGAAGCCAATGCGGTCGTCATTTGCTGCCACATCGGCTCTGCGGGCAACGCGCCCTACCCGTCGGACGAATCACCGATCGATGCCTGGATCACCTCCATGCCGATCTCGATCGCCAACGCGGCGGCCGACTGGATGTTCGCTAGCTTCTGGAAGCGCTATCCGAAGCTGCGCATGGCGCTGTCCGAAGGCGGCATCGGCTGGATTCCCTACTTGCTCGAACGCGCCGATTTCACCCACCAACAGCACAGCCCCTGGACGCGCACCACATTCGGCAAGGATCGGCCGAGCGATGTCTTCCGCCGCCACATCATCACCTGCTTCATTGACGACGAGTTCGGCCTGCGCAACCGGCAGGACATCGGCACGGACATGATCACCTGGGAGGCCGACTTCCCGCATTCCGATGCCACGTGGCCGTATTCGCCCGAGAACCTGTGGAAAGGCATTCGCAGCCTGCCGTCGGGCGACATCAACAAGATCACGCACCTCAACGCGATGCGCGAATTCAGCTACGACCCCTTCAGTGCATTGGGCGGCCGGGACGCCTGCACCGTGGGCGCGCTGCGCGAACTGGCGAAGCACGTGGACACGGCGCCAAAGTCGCGCGGCGGTCTGAACCCCGCGGGGGATGGCGACAAGCCGGTGACTTCCGCGGACATCAAGAAGATTCTTTCGCACATGTGATCGACGGCCTGCGCCGCGGCCCGGAGCCCCCCGTGTCATTCCAATTACCCCTGAAGTATCCCGGCAGCCTGTACATCGACGGCGAGTTTGTCGCCCTGGACCCGGCTGCGCGGGAAGAAGTGATCAACCCTTCCACCGAGGAGGTAGTCGCGCTCGCCCCGGTTGGCGGGGAGCCCGAGGTGCTGGCCGCCATCGCGGCGGCGCGGCAGGCCTTCGATCACGGTCCCTGGCCGCGCATGAGCGTGGCGGAGCGTGGGGTGGTCCTGCGCCGCATGCATGACTACCTGCTGGCGAATGCGGAAGCGATCTGTCAACTGATCACCCTCGAAGCCGGCTCGGTCCACACGCAGACCCGCAGCCGCCAGTTCGACGGGCCGATGAAGCACTTCCGCTATTTCATCGAAGCCGCGCTGCGCATGCCGCTGGTGCGCGCGCTTGCGCCCGAGGTCACGCCGTCACCCAAGGGCAAGGTTTTAGGCACCGGCTTTGTAGTGCGCGATCCCGTGGGCGTCATCGCTGCAATCACGCCCTACAACTACCCCTATTTCCTCAACGTCGCCAAAGTGGTGCCAGCCCTGCTGATGGGCAACACCTGCGTGCTGAAGCCCTCGCCCTACACGCCCTTTGAGGCGCTGATCCTGGCCGACGCGGCGCACGCTGCCGGCCTGTCGGCGGGTGTGCTGAATATCGTTACCGGCGGCAAGGAAGTGGGCGAACGCCTGACCACCCACGCCGATGTCGACATGGTGACCTTCACCGGCTCGGACAGCGTCGGCGCCGCCATAGCCGGGCAGTGCGCACCGAGCCTCAAGCGCACGGTGCTGGAACTTGGCGGCAAATCCGCCCTGATCGTCCGGCAGGATGCCGACATGGACCTCGCCGTGGCCACGGCCGTGCGCGGATTCACCGCCCATGCCGGGCAGGGCTGCGCGATGAACACCCGCGCCCTGGTGCACAACAGCATCCGCGCCGAGTTCTGCCGCCGCGCGGCCGAGATGGCCAAGGCCGTCAAGGTCGGCGACACCATGGACCCGGCCACGCAGATGGGGCCGGTGATCCGCGCCGTCGCCCGGGATCGCGTCGAGCGCTACATCGCCCTGGGCTTGGACAGCGGCGCAAGGCTGCTGGCCGGCGGCCGGCGGCCGGCGCATCTTTCCCGTGGCTTCTTCTGCGAGCCAACCCTGTTCGATGGCGTGGACAGTGACTCGCCGTTGGCGCAGGAAGAAATCTTCGGCCCGGTGGGCGTGGTGATCGGCTTCGACAGCGATGACGAAGCCATCAAGATCGCCAACCATTCGCAGTTCGGTCTGCGTGGCGGCATCCTCAGCGCCGACGCAGGCGCTGCCTACGAGATGGCGCTGCGCATGCGTACCGGCGGCGTCACCATCAATGGTGGCGCCGGCGCGCAGCTCTCCAGCGGCCCCTTCGGCGGCATCCGTCGCTCCGGTTATGGACGGGAGTTGGGCGAAGAGGGGCTGCAGGAATTCACGCATCAGAAGCTCATCGAGATCCACGCGGCGTGAACTTCGACTACACCCTGGATCAGCGCCAGCTTCAATACGAGGCGCGCAAATTCCTTACCGCGCGTTGCTCACCCGAGGTCGTGCGCGGAGTGCTGCACGAGTCTTCTTGTTCCTACGATGCCGACCTGTGGGCGGAGATCGCCGGCATGGGCTGGTTGGGCAGTGTGCTGCCCGAGGCCCACGGTGGACTTGGCCTGGGTCATGTGGAACTCTGCGTGATCGCCGAAGAGATGGGCCGTGCGCTGGCGCCGGTGCCTTTTGCTTCCACCCTGTATTTCTTCGCCCAGGCGCTGATGCAGTCAGGCAGCGAGGTGCAGCAGGCGCGCTGGCTGCCCCGAGTTGCCGATGGCTCGTGCATCGGCTGCATGGCCACGGCAGAAGGCCCTGGCGATCCCTGGCCACGCCAACTGGGCCTGCGCTACGAAGCGGGCCGGCTGCATGGCGTCAAGCTGCCGGTGGTGGATGGCGATGTGGCGCACGCGGCCGTGGTGTTGGCGCAGGGCTCCGAGGGGCCGACGCTGTATCTGGTTGATCTCACAAGCGCGCAAGTTGAGCGGACTGCGCTCGACTCGCTCGACCCAACGCGCAGCCTGGCCCGTGTGGCCTTCCACGGCGCCGACGCGGAGGTGCTGGGCGCCCCGGGCGACGGTCTCGCCATGGCGCAGGCGATCCAGGATCGCGCTGCAGCCTTGCTGGCCTTCGAGCAGATTGGCGGCGCCGACCGCTGCCTGGAAGCGGCCCGCGACTTTGCGCTGGAGCGACAGGCTTTCGGCAGAGCTGTCGCCAGCTACCAGGCCATCAAACACAAGCTTGCTGACGTCTTTGTGCGCAACCAGCTGGCCCGCTCCAATGCCTATCACGCCGCCTGGGCCCTGGACAAGGATGTCGGCGGCACAGCTCTGCCTCTGGCGGCGGCCTGCGCACGTATCGCCGCCAGCGACGCTTACTGGCAGGCGTCCAAGGAAAACATCCAGACGCAGGGCGGCATGGGTTTCACCTGGGAGGCGGACGCCCACCTGTTCTATCGTCGCGCGCAACACCTAGCCCTGGCGGCCGGTGCGCCGCGCTGGTGGAAGGAGCGCCTCGTCATGCAACTTGAACGCCGGCAAGCAGCGGTTGATGTCTGAAGACCATGGACTTTGACGACACTCCCGAAGAGGCGGTCTACCGCACCGAGGTTCGCGCGTGGCTGCATCTCAATGCGGCGAGCGTGGCGACTGCAAACTTTGCCGGCCAGGACGAGGCCTCGCGACTGGTGCGCGCGCGCGCCTGGCAGGCCTTGAAGGCGGAGGCCCGCTATGCCCGTATCACTTGGCCACGCGAATGGGGCGGGGGCGGTGGCACGGCCATTCAGCAGGTGATCTTCAACCAGGAAGAAGCCGGGCTCGACCTGCCGGTGGGCTTTTTCGGCATCGGACTGGGCATGTGCCTGCCGACGGTGATGAAGTATGCCGATGAGGCGACTCGCCAGCGTTTTGTCGCACAGGCACTGCGCGGCGATGAGATCTGGTGCCAGCTTTTTTCCGAACCCTCGGCCGGCTCGGACCTGGCCGCCGTGCGCACGCGTGCGGTGCGTGACGGCGATGGATGGCTCATCAGCGGCCAGAAGGTCTGGACCACCGGTGCCCACTACTCGGACTACGGTCTGCTGCTGACCCGCAGCGACCCCAGCCTGCCCAAGCACCGTGGCCTGACGATGTTCTGGATCGACATGAAAGCGGCCGGCGTCTCGGTGCGGCCGATTCACCAGATGAGCGGCGGCTCAGACTTCAACGAGGTTTTCCTCGACGAAGTGCGCGTGCCCGATGTGCAAAGGCTGGGCGCGGTGAACGAGGGCTGGAAGGTCGCGGTCTTCACATTGATGAATGAGCGCGTAGAGGGCGGGAAGGCGCGCGGCCCGGAAATCGACGCGGTGCTGTCCCTGGCCGCCAGTCTGCCGCGCGGCGAAGCGACCCTGCTGCAGGACGGCGCGTTCCGTTCGCGCTTGGCTGACTGGTTCGTGCAGAGCGAGGGGCTCAAGTACACGCGCTTTCGCACCATGACCGCCATGTCCCGTGGCGAAGCGCCAGGCCCGGAGTCCTCCGTCGGCAAGCTCGTGGCGGTGAACCGCATGCATGAAATGGCGCATGAGCTGATCGAGCAGCAGGATTTGTACGGCCTGGTCTGCGACCCAGGCCAGGCGGCGATCAAGGCTGCGCTGCAGCACGACTTCCTGCATGCACCGGGGCTGCGCATCGCCGGGGGCACTGACGAGATTCTGAAAAACATCATCGCCGAGCGGGTCCTTGGACTGCCGCCCGACGTTCGCGTCGACAAGGACGTGCCGTTCAATGCGCTGAGCGGCAGCCGCTGAAACTGAAGGAAACAAGATATGGGACTGTTGGATGGAAAGGTGGCCGTCATCACAGGCGCCGGTGCGGGACTGGGCCGAGCCTATGCCCTCTTGTTGGCGCAGGAAGGGGCGAGCGTGGTCGTCAACGATTTCGCCCGCGCCGCTGCGCCGGGTGAGAAGAGCCCCGCCGAACGCGTGGCAGCCGAGATCGAAGCCCTGGGCGGCAAGGCTGCCGCAAACCACGATGACGTGGGTTCGGTGGCCGGTGGCGAAGCCATCCTGAAGACGGCGCTAGTCGCCTTCGGCGGCGTGGACATCCTCGTCAACAACGCAGGCATCCTGCGTGACAAGAGCATGGCCAAGCTGGAAGAGAGCGATTTCGACCTCGTTGTGCGCGTGCACCTCAAGGGCACCTACTGCGTGACCCGCCCGGTGTTCCTGCACATGAAGGACAGCGGTCGCGGCGGCGTGATCGTCAACACCACGTCCACCTCCGGCCTGCGCGGCAACTTCGGCCAGATCAACTACGGCTCAGCCAAGGCCGGCATCTGGGGCTTCTCGAATTCGCTGGCCATCGAAGGCCAGAAGTACGGCATTCGCGTCTGGACCATTGCGCCCGCCGCGGCCAGCCAACTCACCGACGCCACGACCTCCGAGGAATACAAGAAGACCTTCACCGCCGAGCGCGTGGCACCCGTGCTGCTGTACATGGTGAGCGAGCTGTCGGGCCAGCAGACGGGCAAGACCCTGCTGGCGGGCGGCGGCTACGTCAGCGAGATCCGCATGGAGATGGGCCACGGCTTCACGCCGCCGGCAGACTTCACTGCCCGTGACTTGGCGGCAGCCATCGCCAAGGGCCAGGTCTTGATGCCTGCTCGCGAACTGAAATACGTCAACGCCTACGGGCCTACCAGCAAGGCCTAAGATCATGGCGATCGACTACCCAGGCGTGCTCGAACTGCGCGAAGAGGGGCGGCGCTTCGAATGGAATGAACGCGACGTGATGCTCTATGCCCTCGGCGTGGGGCTGGGCAGCGACCCGCTCAAGGGGGACGAGTTGCGCTACGTCTACGAGAATTGCGAACAAGCGCTGCGGGTGATGCCTACCTTCGCCACGGTCGCCGCCTGGGGCGCGGGCATCGGCCCCGAGCGCATCGGGCTGGACCGCCGCCGCACGCTGCATGGTGAAGAGCAGACCGTGTTGCACCGGCCGATCCCGGCGTCGGGGCGCATCCTGGCGGACAGCCGCGTCGCGGCGGTTTACGACAAGGGCGTCGACAAGGGCGCGGTGGTTGTGCGCGAAACTGTGCTGCGCGATGCCGACGACAGTTCCCTGATTGCGACGCTGACGCGGACGGCCTTCGCCCGCGGCGACGGCGGGTTTGGCGGGCCGGCGCAAGGCGGCGAATCTGCCGCGGCGCGCCCGAGCCGCGCGCCGGATGTGACGCTGGATCTGCCCACCCGGCCCGATCTGGCCTTGCTTTACCGGCTCAGCGGTGACCGCAACCCCTTGCATGCCGATCCCGAGACTGCACGTGTGGCCGGCTTCGAGCGGCCCATCCTGCATGGCCTGTGCACTTACGGGCTCACGTGCCGCGCGGTGCTGCAGGCCTTCTGTGGCTTCGATTCCGATCTCATCGGCAGTCACGCCGCACGCTTTTCGGCACCGGTGCTGCCGGGGGACACGCTCACCGTCGACCTGTGGCGCGAGGGCAAGACGATTTTGTTCGAAGCCCGGGTCGTGGCCCGCGGCGTCATCGTCATCAAGAACGGCAGGACGGAGTTGCGCTGAACGCAGCCCTCGACTTGCCTTCCAAACAGAGGGGAACATCCATATGGACAGCAACGACGGGCAGGCGCTCAAGCCTGCCACTTCCTACACCGAGGTTCCCGCAGATGGCGCCGCGCCTTACCTCAAGGGCAGCCGCTGCTCGGCATGTGGCGCGATCTATCTCGGTCAGCGCGAGGACTGCGGGCACTGCACCAAGCGCGGCGAGATGCAGGCCATGAAGATGGGTACCGAGGGCACGCTCTATAACTACACCATCGTCTACCGCAGCTACCCGGGCATCAAGGTGCCCTTCATCTCGGCCATCGTCGACTTGAAGGACGGCGGCACCGTGAAGGGCAACCTGCTCGATGTCGAAGCCAATCCGGGCCAATTGCAGTTCGGCATGCCGGTGCGGATGGTCTTCCGTGGTGCGGAGCTTGCCAACGCCGAAGGGGCTGGCTTTCTCGCGCATTTCTTCGTTCCCGCTTGAAGGAAAGACACCATGGCGGACATCTACGTTGTCGGCATCGACATGATCAAGTTCGGTCGCTACGCCGACAAGACCGTGGTGCAGCTAGCGGCTCAAGCCGCGCTGGGTGCCCTGGACGATTGCGGCCTCTCGATGCGCGACATCCAGGCGCTCTACAGTGGCAATATCGGCGAGACCATGACCGGCCAGCGCACGCTGCAGCTGATCGGCCAGACCGGGATCCCGGTCGTCAATTGCACCAATGCCTGCGCCACTGGCGCGACCGCGCTGCGCGAAGGCTGGACGGCCCTTAAGGCCGGCCTCTATGACACAGTGCTGTGCATCGGCGTCGAGAAGATGGCCGCCGGCATGATCGTCAAAAAGAAGGTGGGCAACGAGCCTCTGTCGGCCGAAGGTCTGATCGGCTCCGAGACCATGCCTGCCGTGTTTGCCATGGTGGGGATGGAGCACATGCGCAAGTACGGCACCACGCTGCAGCAGTTCGCCCAGGTGTCGGTGAAGAACCACCACCACTCGACGATGAACCCCAAGGCGATGTACCAGAAGGAAACGCCGCTGGAAGAGGTGTTGGGGTCGGAAATGATCGCCTACCCGAATACCAAGCTGATGTGCTCGGTGAACGTCGACGGCGCCGCGGCGGCCGTGCTGATGTCTGAGAAGAAGGTGCGCGAGTTGGGCCTGATGGGCCGCGCAGTGCGCGTGCGCGCCTCGGCCCTGGCGAGCGATCCGTTCACCCCTCGCAATCTGGTCATGCAGGACGTCAACACGGTGACGCGCCTGGCCGCCAAGACAGCTTACGAGATGGCCGGCATCGGCCCCGATGAAGTGAACCTGGTCGAGCTTCACGATTGCTTCGCCACCGCCGAGCTGCTGCACTACGAGAACCTCGGCCTCTGTGCCGACGGCGAGAGCGGCCGCATGATCGACAGCGGCGCCACGGCACTGGGCGGGCGTGTGCCGGTGAATGTGTCCGGCGGCCTGCTATCCAAGGGCCATCCGCTGGGTGCCACCGGCATCGCCAATGTGTACGAGATCTGCACGCATCTGCGCGGCGAAGCCGGCGCGCGGCAGGTACAGGGCGCACGCATCGGGATGACCCATGTTGTGGGCCTGGGCAGCGCCTGCGCCGTGCACATCCTCGAAAAAGCCTGATCGCTTGGAGGCAGGGTGTACCAGTTCATCCGTGTCGAACGCGAAGGCCCGCTGACGCTGGTGGTGTTGGAGCGGCCCGAACGGCTGAATGCACTACACCCGCCCGCGCACCACGAACTGGCCTCGGCCCTTGATGCGTTTGCACAGGACCCAGGTCAATGGGTAGCCATCCTGACCGGTGCGGGCGACCGGGCCTTCTGCGCCGGCAATGATCTGCATTTCCGTGCCGAGCAGGGTCGGCAGGCCATGCCGGCCAGCGGCTTCGGCGGGCTCACTTCGCGCTTTGATCTGGACAAGCCGGTCATTGCCGCCGTCAATGGGCTGGCTGCGGGTGGCGGATTCGAGTTGGCCCTGGCCTGTGATCTCGTGGTCGCCACCGAGCAGGCCCATTTCAGTCTGCCCGAGCCCAAGGTGGGCTTGGCGGCTTTGGCCGGCGGTCTGCATCGCCTGCCGCGCCAGATCGGTCTCAAGGCGGCCATGGGCATGGCGCTGACCGGCCGGCGGGCGGTGGCTGCAGAGGCTCAGCGTCTGGGCTTCGTCAATGAGGTGGTGCCGGTCGGCCAGGCGGTGGCCGCGGCGCGTCGGTGGGCGGAGCAGATCCTGGCGCTGGCTCCTTTGGCGGTGCGGGCGTCCAAGCAGACGATCTTGACCGGTTTGGCCCAGGCCGACCTGGAGCAGGCCCTGCGCGAGCAGGACGCGCTCCCGGCGGTCCTGCGCATGCGCGCATCAGGCGATGCCATCGAGGGCCCCAGAGCCTTCGCCGAACGACGCTCACCCCGCTGGACGGGTCACTGAATTCATTGCCTTGCTGAGGTTCTCCGATGCTCGATTACCAAGTCGTCAAGAACTGGGCTTTTGACGATGTGCGCTACTGTTATGCGGCACGCGATTGCATGCTCTACGCTCTGGGTATCGGCATCGGTGCCGATCCCTGCGATGCACGGCAACTGCGCTACGTCTATGAAGGCGGATTGCAGGTCATGCCCACCATGGCCGCCGTGATGGGGGCGCCAGGCGCCTGGTGGAAAGACCCTCGTACTGGAGCTGATGCGCTGCGCCTGGTCCACGGTGAGCAGCATCTGCGTTTTCATCGCCCGCTGCCGACGGCGGGCACGGTGGTGGTCAGCAACCGCGTGCACTCCCTCACCGACAAGGGCGAAGGCAAGGGCGCCATCGGCGTGGTGCTGCGCGAGATCCGCAGCGAAGACGGCGAACTGCTGGTCGAGAGCCGCAACCTCAGCATGCTGCGGGGCGATGGCGGCTTCAGCGCCGCGAGCGGGATGTCCGATCCCGCCCCGGAGGCGCTGCCAAAGATGCCGGAGCGCGCTGCAGACGTGGAGTTGGAGATGCACTCGCTGCCGCAGGCTGCCTTGATCTACCGCCTCTCAGGCGACGACAACCCGCTGCATGCCGACCCCAGTGTGGCGGCCCGGGCCGGCTTTGCGCGTCCCATCCTCCACGGGCTGGCCACCTACGGCATGGCCGCCCATGCGGTGCTGCGCAGCGAGTTGGACTACGACGCCACGCGCCTGTGCGCCCTGGGCCTGCGCTTCACGTCGCCGGTCTATCCCGGCGAGACCGTGAAAGTGCAGCTGTGGCGCGAGAGCGAGCGGCTCCTGCGACTGCGTGCGCGGGTGGATGAGCGCAACGTGGTCGTGCTGGACCAGGGTGTCGTGGAAATCGCGCCCTGAAGACCAATTCACAAAACACTGATGGAGATCAAATGACAGGCAAGGTGCAAGACAAGGTGGTCGTGATCACCGGCGCGGGCGCAGGCATCGGACGTGACTTCGCGCTGGCCTTCGCCGCGCATGGCGCGAAGGTGGTGGTCAACGACATGGCACGCAATGCCGATGGGCGGGCAGCGGCGCAGTTGGTGGTAGACGAGATCAAGACGGCCGGCGGTGAGGCCGTGGCGGCGGTGGAAAGCGTCGCCGAGTGGGACTCGGCCAACCGCATCATCCAGACGGCACTTGACACCTTTGGACGTGTCGATTGCGTGATCAACAACGCGGGCGTGACCCGCGACCGCATATTCTTCAACATGAGTCCGGAGGAATGGAAGACGGTGGTGGATGTGCACCTGAACGGGTCTTTCTTCGTCGCCCGTGCAGCAGCACAACATTTCAAGAGCCAGGCCAGCGGCAGCTACATCCACATGACCTCGACGAGCGGCCTCATCGGCAATGTCGGCCAGAGTAACTACTCGGCGGCGAAGATGGGCATCGTCGGCCTGTCGAAATCGATCGCGATGGACATGGCCAAGTTCAATGTCCGCTCCAACTGCATCGCGCCCTGGGCCTGGACGGCGATGACGGCCAACATCCCGGCCGACACTCCCGAAGCCATCGCGCGTATCGAGAAGCTCAAGAAGATGGAGAGCGCGAAGATCGCGCCGCTGGCGGTCTACCTGGCCAGCGATGCGGGTGCCAAGGTGTCGGGCCAGATCTTCGGCGTGCGCGCGAACGAGATCTACCTCTTCAGCCAGCCGCGCATCCTCCGCTCGCTGCAGCGCAGCGAAGGCTGGACGCCGCAGACCATCGAAGAGCACGCGATGCCGGCCATGGAGCCGAGCTTCTTTGCCAACGTGCCCTCGATGGCGATCACGCCCTGGGATCCGATCTGAGGCGCAGCGCGCCCACCTATTTTTCTTGCGGGTGAGTCAGGGATTTCCTGGGGATCGAGAACTTAAAAGAACTGATACAACGTCAGCTATGAACGGATCTTTCACAGGAAAAGGGGACACGCTCATGGACCACGATGCAAGTCATGCACGCCGCGATCGCACCGCAAGAGGGTCGGCAACCCGAAGAGGCCTAGTGCTCTTGGTCCTTGTGGCATGCGGGGTTCTGGTGTCAGGTACTGATCCCGTTCAGACCCTGATCCAGGAGTTCCCGATGGCAGGCCCTGAGAGCCGGCCGTCTTCTCGTCTTGACTATGCGGTCCCGCCGGCCTGGCCCCATTCGATCGGCGACCTCTTGGCCGGCGGCCGTCGCTGACGCCGCGCAACGCATGACAGACACGTTCGCGCAGCGGTGAGCCTCTGGTGCCGTTGGAGGCACGGGCGAAACCATCGCGCGACACTTGGCGCTGAAGGGCGCCAAGGTGCTGGTGAGCGGCACCCAGGGCGACAACGCCGAGCTTTTCGCCAATCGGGTTCGCGAGCAGGGCGGAACCGCTCGCCATGCGGGCCGCGCTGTCCGAGTCCGAGAGCAATGTCGGGCCGCGTCGCCAAAGCCGTTGGCGGCGCAGTGGTCGACACCGCCTGGATCTACGAACACTTGGGCCCTGGGTCGGCTGACACCTCCAGCAAGCGCGCTGTGCCGGGCCGGACCTGTGCTCGGTCGTGATCGAAAACGCCGCGCGCGGCGTGCGCGTCAAACGCGGTCTCTCCTGCGCCGATCCTGACGCCGCTCACCCGCGGTGCCAAGGCGCGAACGAATGCGATCGCCGCGATGATCGCAAGGTGCGCCCAGGGGAATCGGCCGAGACCGCCAATGCCTCGTTCATCACGCACCTCGTAGTGAACCGCGCCGGCGTCGCGCCGCGCGTGCTGTTCAAGGACGTCACTGAAGAGCACCTGATCTTCTTGGCGAAGATGCATTTCACAGGGCCGGCGATGCTTTCAACAAGCACTCGGCCGAGGCCATCGTTGTCGAGGGCGTAATCGTCAACCTTCGATGCGCGCAGGGGCCGCGGAGTTCCAAGGCGATGAGGGCGCAGGCGCAGCGAATCGAATCGGCGATGTGCAGTTGCTCACTACCGCTACACCGGCCCCCTGCAGGTCGTTCTTGCGGCGCTTGGCGTATTGATCAGTTGCCAGTCCTGGGTGTGGGGGCTGCAAATCCGTAAGAGTCGTGCAAATAGTCCCATTAGCCGCCAGGCTTGGGCGCTTCGTCTTCCACAATCGTTAGCGCGCGCTCTGGGCAGGCGCGGGCGCCGCGCCGGCCCAGAGTCTCCTGGCCAAGCGGCACGATGATTTCGCTCACCGCGATATAGCCGTTGTCATCCAGCACGAACAGGGTTTCGTCCACGTTGGCGCACCGCGCATGACCGCAGCATTTCTTGATGTCGGCGATGATCTTCATTGTCTGCCCCTTGATCAGAACTGAGACTTGGGCAGGCGCACCACCAGGCCGTCGAGCTCGGGGGTGATCTTGATCTGGCAGGTCAGCCGGCTGTTCTCGGCGCCGTCGAGCACGCACTCGAGCATCGATGTTTCGTTGGCATCGGGGGCCGGCACTCGCGACACCCAGTCGTGGTCGATATAGCCATGGCAGGTGGCACAGCTGCAGCTGCCGCCGCAGTCGGCCACGATGCCGGGAACGAGGTGGTCTAGTGCAGCCTGCATGAGTGAGCGACCGACCTCTTCTTCCACGACGTGCGTGGTGTTGTTGAATTCGATCCAGGTGATCTTGGGCATGATGTGTCTGTCCATTGAATGGATTTATGCGCTTGATGGTGTTGCCGAAGCAATCATCGACTTTAAGGGAATCGCGTCGTCGGCCAAGGCCTCGGGGTCAAGTCTTGCACCCTGTGCGACCAGGCGTTTGGACTGCATGAACTCCTGGGGCCGGTTCACGGTGTCGGCGGCAATCATCTGACCCTGGCGCAGGTAGAAGGCGGTGAAGGAGCGTCGCGCAGGGTCGCCGCGCAGGACCAGCCGGTCATAGCCCTCGGACAGTCCGACCATCTGCAGCTTCAGCTCGTATTGGTCTGACCAGAACCAGGGCACTGGGTCGTGCGGACGTTGCTGGCCGCAGATCGTTGCGGCTGCCGTGCGCGCGTGTTCGAGTGCGTTGGGGACCGACTCGATGCGCAGCAGGCGGTCGTAGAGTTTGCTGGGATAGCGGGCGCAATCGCCGATGGCCAGCACGTCGAGATCGGATGTGTGGGTGAACGGGTCCACCATGATGCCGTTGTCCACGGCCAGGCCGGCGGCGTGGGCCAGTTCGGTGCCGGGGATCAGGCCGATACCGACGATCACAAGGTCCACGGGCAGGCGCGTGCCGTTGCCGCAGAGCACGGCGCTGACCGCATCGTCGGAAGACGTGGTCTCGATGCTGGCGACGCTGGTGCTTGTGCGGATGTCGACGCCGGCCTCGCGATGCACGCTTTCGTAGAAGGCCGACAACTCGGGCGCCGTCACCCGGGCCAGGACACGCGGCAGGGCTTCGAGCACGGTGACGTGCAGGCCCGCCTTGGCGGCCACGGCCGCGACTTCTAGGCCGATATAGCCCCCACCCACCAGCACCAGGCGCGCGCCTTTGTGGAATTGACGGCGGATGTGATCCACGTCCGCCACACTGCGCAGGTGGTGCAGGTTATGCAGGTGAGCATCCGGCGCCAGGCCGGGGCATTGAAGCCGTCGCGCCCGCCCGCCGGTGGCTAGCACCAGATGGTCGTACGAGGCCGTACTGCCATCGGACAACACCACCTGCTTGCTGGCCCGGTCCAAGCGCTCCGCACGCAGGCCGATGGAGACGTCAATCTGTGCCTGCTTGTAGGCGGCGATGGGCCGGGCCAGCAAGCCCTCGAGGTCGACTTGGCCGTCCAGGTAGGTCTTGGAAAGGGGCGGGCGCTGATAGGGATAGACGGGCTCCTCGCCCACGATCCGCACCGGGCCGGTGTGGCCGAGCTGACGCAGCGTGAAGGCGCATTCGGCTCCGCCTTGGCCGGCGCCGATGATCAGGACGGATGCTTGCGGATCGGTGGACATGTCACACCTCAGCGTTTGACGAGTTCGAAGCCCGCGCTGTCGCGGTCCCAGGTGGTCGGCGTGCAACCTTGTTCGCGCAGCACGTACTTGAGCACCCGGCCGACCGGATTGCGCGGCATGTCACTGCGGAACTCAAAGAAGCGTGGCACGGTGAAGTAGGGCAGGCGATCCACCGCCCAGCGACACAGCTGCTCTTCGGTCAGCGCATGGCCTTCCTTCAGCACCACCGTGGCCTTCACATCGTCTTCACCCGACTCCGAGAACACCGCATGCACCGCCACGTCGGCAATGGCCGGATGGCCGCGCAGCCCGGTCTCCACCTCGTAGCTGGAGATGTTCTCGCCGCGTCGGCGCAGGTAGTCTTTCTTGCGGTCGACGAAGTAGAAAAAATCGTTCTCGTCGAACTTGCCGATGTCGCCAGTGTGAAACCACATGTTCCGCATCACTTTCAGTGTGTCGGCCGGGCGGTTCCAGTAGCCCTCGAACATCACGTGGGCGCGGCGCGGGCGGACGATGATTTCTCCTGGGGTTCCCGGTGGCAGTTCCTGGTCGTTGTCGTCCACGATCCGCACATCGAAGTCGTCGTTGCGGCGACCCGAAGAGCCTGGGGGCGCATTTTCCCCGGCGGGCAGGGTGCTCACGCGCGCGGCTTCGGTCAGGCCATAGGAGTTGGAGCCGGCGGTCTTGACGCCAAATCGGCGGATCCACTTCTCCTGCAGCGGGGCAGGGAAGGGCGATCCGCGTACGGTGTGCAGTTGGCCGAAGCAGCGCTTGGAGTATTCGTTGTCCTCCGCCTCGGCCAGAAAGGTCACCATCGAGCCTAGCAGGCTGGCCACGGTGGCGCCGCTGCGCTCGATCTCTGGCCAGAAGCGCGAGACCGAGAACCGCGGATAGATCGCCACTCGCGCACCGACGAACATGCAGGAGAGCACCGAACCGCCGGTGGCGTTCATGTGGAATAGCGGCAGAGCGGTCCAGTTGCAGTCGTCGATCTCGCGACCTTCCATCAGGACGACCTGACGGCCCAGATTGCATACGTAGTTGTGGGTGATCATGCAGCCCTTGGACGGGCCCGTCGTGCCGGCCGTGTAGATCAGCATTGCCAGGTCTTCGGGCTTGTTTGCCTCGGGCAGGGGGTCGGCGGCACCGAATACGGAGCTCAAGGCCCTGACTTCAAGGCGCTGGGCTTGCACCAGAACGCCGCCGCGTTGCAGCAGCCGCGTCGCCTGGGGTAGTCCATCTTGGATTTCGACGATGCGTTTGGCATAGTCGACCTCGGCGATCAGCACCTGGGCGCCGCAGTCGTCCAACTGATGGCGCAGGAACTCGCCCTTGTAGGCGGTGTTCACCGGCACGCTGATGGCACCTAGCTTGTTGATCGCGAACCAGCAGAGTATGGCCTCCACATTGTTGTCGAGCACGGTGCCCACGCGGTCGCCCTTTTTCACGCCCAGGCTGGCCAGGCCGTTGGCCAGCCGGTTGGACTCCCGGTCGATCTCGGCGTAGGTGTACTTGTCGCCGGTGAAGTCGAGGAACACGCGATCAGCGAACTGGGCGGCGGATCGCGCGATCGCCGCGGTGACAGTGTCCTGCGTGCCCGGCTGCCAGACCGGAAACTCTTGGGTTTGTTTCATGGGGATTTGCTTCGGATGGGGTTGGGGAAAATTCATGCAGCCTCCAGCGGCTCGAATAGGGGGAGCCAAACGTCTTCACGGTGGTCGAACACCACGCGCACGCGCATGCCGATGTGGATCGCTTCAATGGGGCAGTTGACGATGTTGGTGCTCAGGCGCACGGCGGGCTGTTCGTTGATCTCGACGATCGCGATGACATAGGGAGCCTCCAGTCCCGGCTCCCACACCTGCCGGTTGATGGTGTAGCTGGCTACCGTGGCGACGCCCGAGACTGCTTCCGGCTTCACTTCGCGAGACTGGCATTGCGGGCAAATCGGCAGCGGCGGGTGAACGTAGAAACTGCAGGCCGGGCAGCGCATGAAGCGCAATTGCCCGAACTCGCCGGCCTGCCAGAAGAAGCTGTTCTCCGGAGTCAGCGCTGGAAGATGCCGACGCGGGATGGCTTCGATCGAGGGATTCATGCGTTCACTTCCGAAACCGCCGGTGCCTGCATGAAGGACAAAGCGCGCTGCAGATGCCCGTGGCACTCGTGGGCCATGCGCTCGATCAACTCGGCGCAGCTGGGCACGTCATCGATCAGACCCAGCACCATGCCTGCGGTCAGCACGCCGCCGTCGATGTCGCCGCTCTCCCACGCGGACCGTCCGCGCGCGCCGATCACCAGGGCACGGACATCGGCGAACTCGCAGCCGCCTGGGCGGCGTTCGGTGGCCACCACTTCGTCGGACACGCGGTTCTTCAATACTCGCGCCGTGTTGTGCAGGGTGCGGAAGATCAAGTTTGTGTCGCGTTCGCTGCGGGCCACCAGGGCCTGCTTGTTGACGGGGTGCACCGGCGCTTCCTGAGTGCACACGAAGCGCGTGCCCATGTTCACCCCTTCCGCGCCCAGCGCTAGCGCAGCGGCCATGCCGCGTCCGTCTCCGATACCTCCCGAGGCAATGATGGGAATGCGCAGTGCCTTGGCGGCGATGGGGATCAGCACCAGGCCGGGGATGTCGTCCTCGCCCGGATGGCCGGCGCATTCAAACCCGTCGATCGACACGATGTCCACGCCGTGGCGTTCCGCCGAGAGAGCATGGCGGACGCTGGTGCACTTGTGGATGGTGACGACGCCCGCCTGCTTGAAGCGCTCGATGAAGGTCTTCGGGTTGTTGCCCGCGGTCTCGATAATGCGCACGCCCGACTCGATGATCGCGTCGATGTAGGCCTCATACGGCGGCGGCGTGACGGCCGGCAGGATCGTCAGGTTCACGCCGAAAGGCTTGTCCGTCATCGTGCGGCAACGGGCGATCTCGCGGCGCAGGTCGTCAGGCGCGGGCTGGGTGAGCGCGGTCAGCATGCCCAGCCCCCCGGCGTTGGACACGGCGGCGGCCAGCTCGGCACGGCCCACCCATTGCATGCCACCCTGGATGATCGGCACCTCGATGCCCAGCAATTCGGTGACGCGGGTTCTGATCGGATGGAGCATCGCTCAGGTCCCTGTGAAGTGCGGGGCGCGCTTTTGCTTGAAGGCGCTGACGCCTTCGCGATAGTCGTCGGTCAGGCCGCTGTCACGTTGCAGGTCGCGTTCGCGGTCGAGTTGCTCGTCGAGGGTGGACGTAGCGGCAAGACGGATGGCCCGTTTGGCATTGGCGAGCCCGCGCGTGGGGCCGGCGGCCAAGCGGTGGACCAGGGCTTCGACCTCGGCTTCAAAGTGATCGTCCGGCACAGCCTTCCAGATCATGCCCCAGGCCTCAGCGCGCTCGGCGCTAATTGGCTCGCCGGTGAGGGCAAAACCCAGGGCTCGGGTCTGGCCGATGGCGCGGGGCAGATGCCAGGTACCGCCAGCGTCAGGCACCAAGCCGATGGCGGAGAAGGCCTGGACGAATTTCGCGCCCTGCCGGGCTATTGCGATGTCGCAGGCCAGTGCCAGGTTCACCCCGGCGCCTGCGGCCACGCCGTTGACGGCGCATACCACGGGCACCGGCAGGGCGGCGAGCCTACGGACCAGCGGGTTGTAGTACTTCTCGATATTGGCGCCCAGGTCAAGGGGGCCGGCTTCGACATTGCGCTCGCCCAGATCCTGCCCGGCGCAGAAAGCCCGGCCTGCGCCGGTGATCAGCAGCACGCGGACGCTGCGATCGCTTTCCACTCGATCGAGGGCTTGGGCGAACTCTGCATGCATGCGCACGGTGAAGGCGTTCAACTGCTCGGGACGCGCCAGTGTGAGGCGCGCGATGCCGGCTTCCACGCTGAACTGCGTAGCTTGCAGGTCCATCATCGTTGTCATCGTTCAGTCCGCATCAGGGAAGGGCAGATCGATCAGTCGTTCGCGCTGGCGGCGCAGGTCGCCGGCGAACTGGTCGATCACATGGCTGCGCTTGAGGTACAGGTGCGCGTCGGCTTCGGAGGTGAAGCCGAAGGCGCCGTGGACCTGGATGTTCTGCGCGGCGTTCTCCAGGGCGGCCTTCGTGGCCACAAGCTTGGCGGAGCAGATCTGAAAATCCAACCCCGGATGTTGCTCGGCCATCACCAGGGCCGCCATCGTGAGCTGGCACAAGGCCGACTCCGCGCGGATGGCCATGTCCGCACAGATGTGCTTGACGGCCTGGAAGGAGCCGATCGGCTTGCCGAACTGCTCGCGCACTTTGGCGTATTCAACAGCCATGTCGCGCGTGGCCTCGGCCATGCCCACCGCGTAGGCCGCGGCCATCAGTAGCGCGCGCTGGTAGATCGTGTTCTCGTGGGCATCGAGCCACAGCGCGGGTTTGGCGCCCTTGAGCGAGGCGCGCTCCAGGCGCAGTACGTTGTCGGTGCCCAGCACGTCTTCGATGCCGCTGAAGTCTTCGCGCCGCAGCAAGGCCGTGCCTTGCTCGCAGCAGCAGAGCAGCCAGGCGGCGTCGTGCCCGTCGAGGAGGTGGAATCCGCCCTGGCACTCCCAGCCGATTTTCACCGGGCCGCGTGGCGTGGCCAGACCGACCCGGATCTCGCCGGCGATCAGCTGGCCCAGGAGCTCGGACTCGCCGCAGGCGGCCGCGAGCTGGGCGCCCAGGGTCAGACCCATGACAGCGGGAGACAGCAGGTGACGCCCGAACTCCCTGTGGGCCAGCATGTCCTCGGCGGCGCTCAGGCCGATGCCGCCCTGGTCCTCGCCGATGGCCACGCCGAGAAAACCCAGCTCGCCGAGCCTGGGCCAGTATTGGTGATCGAGATTGCCGATCTGGGGTGCCGGTGGACGGAATCGAGCGACGGCGGCTTGTTCCGACAGGAACGCGCGCAGCGTGTCGATGATTTCGGTCTGGTCGGCGGAAGGCAGCAGGTTCAAGCTTCGCTCCTTGACTTTCTGGGTGGGCGGCGCTTCAGCGCGGCAGGCCGAGCACGCGCTCGCCGATGATGTTTCGCTGGATCTGCGCGGTGCCGGCGGCGATCGTGATGGAGAAGGACCGCAGGTAGTAGTACACCCAGTCGTGGTCTTCACGGTTCTCGAGCACGTCGGGGCCCAATACGTCGAGCGCGAGGCGGCGGGCGCGTTGCTGTACTTCGCCGACCATGGCACGCATCATGGAACTCTCCGATCCCTGCAGGCCGGCTTCGGCGCGCGACACCACCATATAAGTCATGGCGCGGGCTGCCGCCATGTCGGCGCGCAATTGGGCCAGGCGCGCGCCGAGTTCGTCGCGCGAGAGCGGGCTGTCTGAGCCCAGGCGCTTGCGGGCCTCCTCGATCATCTGCTCCACCAGGAAGGCGTAGCGGATCTGGTCCTTGATCTGGGCAGTGCCGCGCTCGAAACCGAGGGTGGACATCGCGACGTTCCAGCCGTCGTTGATTTCGCCCACCACATTGCTCAGCGGAATGCGCACCTCGTCATAGAAGCACTGGACGAAATGCACCTGGTTCGGCGAGGTCATGATCTCGATCGGCCGCAGCGTGATGCCCGGGGTCTTCATGTCGCAGATCACCCAGCTGATGCCTTTGTGCTTGGGCGCGTTGGGGTCGGTGCGCACAAGCAGCTCCTGCCAGTCGGACAGATGACCGTGGCTGGTCCAGATCTTGGAGCCGTTGACCACCAGGTGGTCGCCCTCGATGTGGGCGCGAGTGCGCAGACTGGCCAGGTCGGAGCCGGCGTTGGGCTCGGAAAAGCCCTGGCACCACACCACCTCTCCTTGCAGGATCTTGGGCAGATGGAAGCGCTTCTGTTCCTCGGTACCGCGCGCGATGAGCGTCGGGCCGCCATGGTTGAGGGCCACGAAGCAGAGGTGGTTGTCCGGCGCGCCGGCGCGTGCGTACTCCTCGTACCAGATCAGCTGGCGCACCAGGGAAAGGCCCAGGCCTCCGTATTCCTTGGGCCAGGACACACCGGCCCAGCCGCCTTCGAATTGCTTGCGCTGCCAGCCGGTGTCATAGGCGCGCAGCGGCTCTCCTGCGTGGGGGCGGCGTTCCTTTGGGAGGTTGTGCCGCAACCAGGCGCGGGCGTCTTCGCGGAATACCTTGTCTTCTTGGGTGAAGTGGAGATCCATGCTGGCTCCGAGTGTTCGGTCTCTAGGAATGCTCGCCAGGAAGGCCTAGCGTTTTGAAAGTTGATGATCTATCAGTTCCAAAGATACCAGAAAAAAGCTGCGATTTGTCAATAATTCGGGTTTGTATGTAGCAAATTTACGAGCTAGAAAAGTCGCTGAAGGCTATTGAAAACTGACACAATGTAAATTACCATGATGGGGAATCAAGTGGATGGGCGTGCTCGACGGGGCGCCTGTCCTGGCTGCCCGAGAGGGTTTCACCGGATCACTCCATGTCAGACATGTCCACGACCGCAGGCTTGCGGGCGCATCTCGCTGAGGTTCTTTTTCTGAATCCCAAGGCAGTAGCGGTTGAGACCGCCGCGGGCTCCTTTACCTGGGGCGTCTTGGCGGCGGCGGGTGACGAACTCGAAGCACTGCTGGTGCGTGCGGGCGTCGACCGCTCGGCGCCCGTGGGCTGGGTGGCGCGCAACCGGGCGGCGTCGGTGGCGGCTTTCGCTTCGCTGGTGAGGTACGGCCGCATGGTGGTGCCGCTTCGTCCGAACCAAGCGCCGGCCGCGTTCTGCGAGGAGCTGGGTGCGCAGCGCCTTCAAGCGGTCGTCGGCGATGCGGACGACTGGGCCATGCCCGGCGTGGTCGAAGCGGCCGCAGCCGCCGGCAGCGCCGGCTTTGCGGTGACCGGCGACAAGGCTCTGCAGGTGGCCGTAGTGCCAGGCTTGACCCAGGTCGGCCCGCCGCCCCACCGCGCGCCCATGCCCGGTTACGTGCTGGAGCGCTTGACCAGCGGCACGACCGGCGCGCCCAAGCGCATTCCCGTGATGGAAGACGTGCTTCTGCCTTCGCTGCGTTCTGGAGAGCAAAAGAGCAGTGGTGCGGATGGGCCCTTGCGCCTGAAGACCTCGCCCGCCCTCCTGTTCAAGCCCTTCAGCCATGCCGGCGGACTGTTCGGCCTGCTGCTGGCTCTGTACCAGGCCCGTCCGGTGGTGCTGTTCGAGAAGTTCGTCGCGCAGGACTGGGCACAGGCGGTGCACCGCTACCAGCCGAAGTCTGCCAGCCTTGTGCCCGCCATGATCCAGATGATCATGGAGGAACAGATCCCGCCGGAATGGCTGAAGTCGCTGCGCGGTATCCGTTCCGGCACGGCACCACTGGACCCGCAGGTGCAGGAGGCCTTCGAGGCCCGCTATGGCGTGCCTATCCTCGTTGACTACGGTGCGGCCGAGTTCATCGGCGGCGTGGCGGGCTGGACGCTGGCCGACCACAAGGCTTTCTCGAAAGACAAGCGCCGCAGCGTGGGCCGCCCGCGTTCGGATGTGTTCCTGCGGGTGGTGTCGCCCGAATCAGGCAAGGTCTTGCCCGCCGGGCAGATCGGCATTCTGCACATCAAGTGCGATCGCTTCGGTCCCGACTGGTTCAAGACCAATGACCTGGCGCTGATTGACGAGGACGGCTTCCTATTCCTGCATGGCCGGGCAGACGACGCCATCAACCGCGGCGGCTTCAAGATCTTGCCCGACGAAGTGGCCGATGTCCTGCGCCGTTATCCCGGCGTGCGCGATGTGGCCGTGGTAGGCGCGCCAGATGCCCGCCTCGGCCAGGTGCCGGTGGCCGCCATCGAGATGAAGCCCGGCGAAGTGCCGCCCGATGTCAAGGCGCTCGAGAACTTCGCGCGCGAGCACCTGACGGCTTACATGATTCCCAAGACCTTTCACTTCATCGCCGAGTTGCCCCGCACCGCCTCGATGAAGGTGAGCCGACCCGAGTTGAAGAAACTCCTGGGTTTCTAGAACGGAGACAAGATGACTAGCTATTCGACCCTCTTGGTGGACATCGTCGACGGCGTGGCCACCATCACCCTGAACCGACCCGACAAGCTCAACTGCTTCAACCGGACTATGGTCCTGGAGTTCCGCCGGCTATGGGGCGAGCTGCGGACCGACCCGGCGGTGCGGGTCTGCGTGCTGCGTGCTGCGCCCGGGCGGGCCTTCTGTTCCGGTGTCGACGTGAAGGAAGGTTGGCGTGCGCCGGGCGAAGAGGATGCTCCCTTTGACCAAGATGACCCGGGCGAATGGCTTGGCCCCAAGAGCAACAAGGTTTGGAAGCCGCTGATCGTGGCCGTGCACGGCATGGCCGCCGGTGGCGCCTTCTATTGGCTCAACGAGGCCGACATCGCCATCTGCTCCGATGACGCCACCTTCTTCGACCCGCACTTGAAGTTCGGCAAGATATCGGCGGTGGAGCCGATCGGCTCGATGGGACGGATTCCGCTGCAGGAGATCACCCGGATGGTGCTGCTGGCGGATGCCGAGCGTATCAGCGCGCAGACGGCCTTGCGTATCAGCCTGGTCACTGAAGTGACCTCACCCGAGAAGCTTTGGGCCCGCGCCGCGGAGTTGGCCGCGCAGATCGCGTCACGTCACCCCGTCGCGGTGCAGGGCTCCATCCGAGCCATCTGGGAAGCGCAGAGCCTGCCCCGCGCTCAGGCCGTGAGCAATGCCTTGAAGTACATCCAGATCGGCAAGCCCATCGCGACCGAGATCAAGCCCGACACTGTCAAGGGAGGCGAATGGGTGTTGCGCTGATCAGGCGCCAGGGCCTGCAGCGGAGCTTGGCATGAAGCCCGGCCAGATGCCTGACGACGGCGCCGAGGACCTTGTTCATCCGGCTGGAGAAGCCGGGCTGGAAAAGGCCGGAAGCACCGTGCATCTGGAGGACGCCGCGCCCTTGGTGTCCCGCTGGCTTCCTGTGGCGCTAGCCAGCGCCCTGTTCATGGACCTGCTGGACTCGGCGGCGCTGGGCACGGCCCTTCCGACGCTCGCGAGGGAGTTCCATGCCGACATCCTGGACCTCAAGCTGGCGCTGACCGCCTACCTGCTGACGATGGCGGTGTTCGTCTCGGCCAGCGGCTGGCTCGCCGACCGTTTCGGCGCGCGCCGTGTCTTCGTCAATGCACTAAAGATCTATCTGCTCGGCTCCATATGCTGCGGGCTTTCAAGCTCCGTGCCGGAGTTGGTGGCGGGGCGCGTGATCCAGGGTTTCGGCGGCGCGATGATGACGCCTGTCGCACGGCTCATCGTCGTGGCCTCGACGCCGCGAGAAGGTCTGGTCAAGGCACTCAATGCCTTTACCATTCCGGCGATCATCGGGCCGCTGCTGGGTCCGCCGCTGGCCGGTCTGCTGCTGAATGTCGCCAGCTGGCGCTGGATTTTCTTCATCAACCTGCCTGTGGGCCTAATCGGCGTGTGGGCCGTATTGCGCTTGGTACCGCGGCTGCGCCACCCCCATCCCGGGCGTTTCGACCTGCGCGGCTTCCTGCTGGCCGGCGGCGCGATCATCGCTTTCGTCTGCCTGGCCGAGGTGTCGGGTACCGCCATCGTGCCCTGGCCTTGGGCACTCGGATTGGCCTTGGTGGCGGTGGCCTGCGCGGTGGCCTTCGTGTTCCATGCACGCCGGATGGATCGGCCCGTGCTGGACCTGAGCCTCCTGGGCCGGCGCACCTTTGGCACCAGCATGCTCGGCGCCACGGTGCTGCGCCTGGGCTTCGGTGCCACGCCGTATCTGGTGCCGATGCTGCTGCAGGTGGGCCTGGGATGGACGCCCTTGCAGGCCGGTTCGGTGATGGTCTGCATGATGGTGGGTTCGGCGGTGGCTCGTTTCGGTGGCGCACTAGCGGTGCGCCACGTGGGCTTTCGCGCGACCTTGATTGTCACCGGCCTTGCTGCGGCAGTTTTCACTGCAGTGCCCGCCTTATTCAAACCAGCCACGCCGGTGTGGATGATCGGCGCAACCCTGCTGGTGCTCGGCTTTGCTCGAGCCAGTCATTTCGTGGCAGCCTCGCCGCTGACCTATGCCGAGGTGTCGCCAGGGGAGGTGAGCAGGGCCTCGACGCTGTCCACCGTGATCCAACAACTGGGCCTGAGCATGGGTGTCAGCCTGGCGGGCATTACCYTGGCATGGTCCTCATCCGATGGCATGACCCTGTCAAGCTTTGCCGCGCCTTTCCTAGTGTTGGGCGTGTTTGCCTTGCTTACCGTGCCTATCTACGCGCGCCTGACCCCGAACGAGGGTCAGCACATGCGCGGCTCGGTCTGACCCGGCCCGCCCCAACACCATATCGAAGAGAACCCGCATGACCGAAGCTACCACTGAAGCCGACGCCAGTACCAACGAGGCGCACGTACTGTTCTCACGCCGCGAAGGCAAGGTGCTGTTCTTGACGCTGAACCGGCCCGAGCGGCTCAACGCCCTCACGCCCGAACTGCACGCGCAACTGCGCGCGGCCGTCGAGGCAGCCGCGCATGATCGCAGTGTCACGGCGCTGGTGCTTACCGGTGCCGGGCGGGCTTTCTGCTCAGGGGGCGACATGAACAGTGGCGGCCGGCGCGGCGCCGAGCGCCTCGGCCTGGAAGAGCGCGCCGATGAGTTGCGTCATCACGCCGAGACCGCGCGTCTGCTGCATCAGATGCCCAAGCCGACAATCGCCATGATCAACGGTGCGGCGGCCGGTGCCGGGCTCGCTCTGGCGCTGGCTTGCGACTTGCGCATCGCGGCCAATGATGCCGTCCTGCGTACGGCCTACGCCAATGTGGCCCTGTCCGGCGATCTGGGCATCAGCTGGTTCCTCACGCAGCTGGTCGGCCCAGCCAAGGCCCTGGAGCTGATGTACCTGGCCGACAAGATCGATGCACAGCAAGCATTGACCCTCGGTTTGCTCAACCGCATCGAGTCACCCGAAAGCCTGGCCGAGACCACGCTGGCGCTGGCCACCCGCCTGGCCGAAGGGCCCGGCGTTGCGCTGCGCTACATGAAGCGCCACATCGCCCTCGCTACCCATGCGTCGCTGGAGGAAGTGCTCGACGCCGAGGCCTACGGCATGGCGCGTTGCGGCCGCACGCAGGACATCAAGGAAGCTGCGCTCGCCTTCCGCGAAAAGCGCGCTCCCCGATTCAGCGGCATCTGAGCCGCCACACTCTTTACTCATCAGGACACCCAACCATGGACAGCAACGACACCTCTGCCAGCCCCAGCGACAGCGCCGGCCGCATCACATCCGAAGACATCGAGCGTGCTAAGCAACAGATCGGCGTGCCAAAGTTCGCCTTCAACAAGCCTTACAACAGCCGGACTTCCTCCGACGTGCTGAGCCATTTTGCTTGGGCCTGCGGCGACGACAACCCCCTGTGGCACGACCGCGAGCAAGGCGGCAAGACCCGCTGGCGCGACCAGATCGGGTATCCGCTGTTCCTGCACTCCACTGGCACCAACCTCACGCCCAAGGCATCGCCCGAGCAGAAGGCCCTGTTCAAGGGCCTGTTCCGTGGCGTCGGCAAGTACTACACCGGCGTTGAATGGACATGGTGGCGCCCGATCTACCCGGACGAGCAGTTCTACGTCGAGCGCTTCACCTCGGATGTAAAGGTCAACGAGAAGTCCTCCTTCAGCGGAGGTGTGTCGGTGACCGAGGTCTATAGCGATCTGTGGATCGACCGCGCTGGCCTGCCCGTGGGCCGCCGCGAGGAAAGCTACCTCAGCGCAGAGCGCGAGGGCAGCAAGAAGGCCGGCCGCTATGCCAAAATCGAGCGTCAGACCTACACGCAGGACGACATCGCACGCATCGACGAGGTCTATGCCGGCGAACAGCGGCGCGGTGTCGAGAAGCGCTGGTGGGAAGACGTGTCGGTCGGTGACACCCTCACCCCCGTGGCCAAAGGGCCGCTCACCATGGTGGACGTGATCTCCATGCACATGGGCCTGGGCCTGAGCAGCAGCGGCATCGGCCCTTTGCGCTACAACTGGGCGCAGCGCCAGCGCATGCCTGCCTTCTTCGTGCCCGATCGTTTTGGCGTACCCGACGTCGTGCAGCGCGTGCACTGGGATCACGACCGCGCACAGGAACTGGGCCTGCCCACCTCCTACGACTATGGCCAGATGCGCACTAGCTGGTTGATCCATCTGGTGGCCAACTGGATGGGCGACGACGCCTGGCTGTGGAAGCTGAATTGCCAATCCCGCGCCTTCAATTTCATGGGCGATGCGACCATCTGTTCGGGCACCGTGATCGACAAGCGGGTGGAGGGCGAACACCACGTGGTGGAACTGCAGCTTGCCGGCACCAACCAGCGTGGCGAAGTCACCGTGCCCGGCACTGCCACGGTGATTCTGCCCAGCCACACCAGCGGCGCGGCCTTACTGCCCACACCACCGATGGCTGACCTTCGTCGCGGCGCGCGCATGCTGCAATCGGCGGCGGACCGTGTTAGAGCGCCGCGGTGAAGCGTTCACAGCAGAGGGCGCCAAGACCACGGCCATCTCACGGTGGGGTTCTTGGCGCCGTCGCTTTGCTGTGGCACTGAATTCTTTGATGCTGCGCCCACCACGCTGCGCATAGTCTTGGTGGTCGATGTCTCCAGCGCGGACGCGGTGAACCGAGTTGTTGCCGAGGTTCTGGCCGCTGGTGGCACGATCACCAGCGCGGCGTGCGTGGTAGGGGATGGAGGCTGTACACATCTTGCTGCACTGGTCCTCACGGCAATACATGGGAAGTGGTGTGAAGTGCGCGGCGAGGTTGCGCAGGCTGTTTCGAGGCGCCTTACGGCGCACCGTCTCCCGCGCGACCACGCTAGTGATGACCATGGCTGCAGGCACCGGACGAAGTCGTGTGGGTCTTCATTGCGCAGCACGGCGCAGATCAGATGTCCTCGAATATGCGTTGACTGGTTGGGGCGAGCGATCGCAGATGGGCCCGCTCGCCCACGCCGGTGCCCTCGCACACTGCTCAGGGTCTTCAAACTTGTCGATGTGCCTGACCTCAGGCGTGATGAGTATTTCCAACTGCGGATGTGGCCGCCCAGGTGCAGCGGATGCAGCAGAGGCAAGAGATTCAGGGACGACCATAGTTGCTTTGTTTTTCATCGCGCTTCAGAATGGCATGAAATTGACACTTCATCATTTTTATATGACTATGCCACTGCTTCAACTTGAAATCAAAGGCGCCGTTGCGGTGCTTACCCTGAACCGCCCGGAAATGATGAATGCCTTGGGCTCGATCGGCGATGGCGAGACCATCCGCAAGGTTTGCGAGCAGGTTGGGAGTGACCCGGCGATCCGCTGCGCGGTGCTCACGGGTGCGGGCCGCTCCTTTTCCGCGGGCGGCGATCTCAAGGCCATGCGCGCTGGCGAGGGTGCCTTCGGCGGCGGCGGCACGGCCATTCGCGAGAAGTACCGGCGTGAAATCCACATGCTCAGCCGGGCCTTCTACGAGATGGAGATTCCCCTGGTTGCGGCCGTCAACGGGCCGGCCATCGGCCTGGGCTGCGACATTGCCTGCCTGGCCGACGTGCGCATCGCTTCCGAGCAGGCACGCTTCGGCGTCACATTCCTCAAGGTGGGCTTGATTCCCGGAGATGGCGGCGCCTGGCTGCTGCAGCGTGTCGTGGGCTTCAGCCGGGCTTCGGAGATGCTCTACACCGGTGATGTGATCGATGCGCAGACCGCTGCCGAGTGGGGTCTGGTGAGCCGTGTGGTCCCGCATGAGCGCCTGCTTGAGGAGGCGATCGCGATGGCCGAGCGCATCGCCGCGCAACCGCCACATGCCCTGCGCATGGCCAAGGGTCTGCTGCGTCAAGGGCGCGACAGCTCCTATGCGGCGGTGATGGAGTTCTCGGCCGCAGCCCAGGGTCTGTGCCATCTCACCGAAGACCACCGAGAAGGCATTGACGCGGTGCTCGAAAAACGCAAGCCTGCTTTCAAGGGCCGCTGATCCAAGAGCCGCCATTGCATGAAAAGGAATTCTTACACCCCGGTTTCTTCCTCGCAGTGGTTCGCACTCGGCGTTCTGTCGCTGGTGTACATGCTCCACACTGTGGACCGCAACATTGTCTCGGCGGTGGTGGAGCCCATCAAGCGGGAGTTCACGCTGACCGATCGGGCCATGGGAGCGCTCAGCGGCCTGGCGCACGCCGTGGCGTTCGCAGTGGCAGTGCTGCCGATGGGCTGGGGGGTCGACCGCATGAACCGTATCCGCCTGCTGGCCGGGCTCCTGGCGGTGTGGAGCGGCATGACGGCACTCTCCGGTCTGGCGGGCAGTTACTGGGGCTTGTTGTTGGCGCGCAGCGGCGTCGGCGCGGCCGAAGCTGGTTCTTCGCCGGCCTGCATGTCCTTGATCTCGGATTTGTTTCCGCCCAGCCGCCGTGCCTCGGCCATCGGCATGTTCTACCTCAGCACGGCTTTTGGCACGGGGCTGGTGTTCCTGGTGGGGGCGGCGGTCGCGCACAACTTCGGCTGGCGCACCATGTTCTTTGCTGCAGGCTTGCCTGGCCTGATGTTGGCCGCGCTCCTCCTCATGGTCCTTTCGGAGCCGAAGCGGGGAGGGTTTGAATCGGCGCCTGCCCCTTCGCAGGGGGTCAGCTTCGCCGCTGTGTGGCGCCATGTGCAGGCCCATCGTTCAGTGACGCTGCTGACCTTGGCGATCATGATGGCCGCCATGCTGATGTCTTCCTTGTGGACCTGGACCGCCTCCTTCCTGATCCGCCTCCACGGCCTAGACCTCCAGCGGGCTGGCCTGATCGTTGCCTTGGTTGCAGGCGTTGCGCAAGCCATTGGTTCGGCGGTCGCCGGCCCGGTGGCCGACCGCCTGGCTCATGGCATGCCAAGCCGCCTGGCCATCGTGCCGACGGTGATGTTGATCTGCGCGGTGGCTGCCGGGTTGGGCATGGTGCTGGTGCCGGAGCTCCATTGGACGCTTGCCTGCGCCCTGCTCATGGGCTTCATGCTCGGAGGCTGGTTGGGCCCCGGCTATGGCCTGCTGATGACCTTGACCCCCGCACCGATGCGAGGCCGCGTGATGGCCGGCTCGCAGTTAATGACAAATCTCATCGGCGTGGGCCTGGGGCCGCTGCTGACCGGCGCCTTGAGCGACTTGATCGGCGGTCCAGGTTCGCTGCGCTGGGCCATGGCGCTGACCCTTCTTATCGGCCTCGTGGCGGCGTTGTTGTTCTGGGCTTCAGGACGGCAAGCCGAGCGGGATCTGCGCCAGATTGCCTGATCGATCGCGTCGAGGGGAAATAAGCGGGCCGCCTTTTTTATTTCATCGGGTGCAAGGCCTCGATGATCTGCTCGTTGAACTGATCCAGTTCGCATTCACCGCGGATCTCCAGGTCGAGCTGGAGGTCGACGGAGAGACACGCGCTGGGCCTTAGCGGAGGTGGCGACGACGTCTTCCTCCCGATCGACAGTGACCGCATCGGCGCCGCCTTTCCAGGCCTTGTCGAAGCGCCGGGAGGTTGGCCGGAACGACGAGAGGGAGCGCATGGTCAGTAGGACTTGGGTAATCCGAGCACATGCTCCGCCACATAGCTGAAGACCATGTTGGTGGAGATCGGGGCCACCTGATAGAGGCGCGTTTCGCGGAACTTGCGCTCCACGTCGTACTCGCAGGCAAAGCCGAAGCCGCCGTGGGTCTGCAGGCACACATTGGCCGCTTCCCAGCTGGCCTTGGCCGCCAAGTGCTTGGCCATATTGGCCTCTGGGCCCGCGTTCTGGTGCGTATCGATCTTGGCGCAGGCCTGGAAGCGCATGAGGTTGGCCGCCTCCAGCTCGATGTAGGCCTCGGCAATCGGGAACTGGATGCCTTGGTTCTGACCGATCTTGCGGTTGAATACCACGCGCTCGCTGGCGTAGCGGGTCGCCCGTTCGATGAACCAGTAGCCGTCGCCGATGCATTCGGCGGCGATCAGGGTACGCTCGGCATTGAGGCCGTCGAGCAGGGTCTTGAAGCCCTTGCCTTCCGCGCCCAGCAGGTTCTCCTCCGGGATTTCGAGATTGTCGAAGAACAGCTCATTGGTCTCGTGGTTGACCATATTCTGGATCGGCCGCACGGTCAGGCCATTGCCGATGGCCTGTCTTAGGTCAACCAGGAAGCAGGACAGGCCTTCGGATTTCCTCTGCACGGAGGCCAGCGGCGTGGTGCGTGCCAACAGGATCATCATGTCGCTGTGCTGCACACGCGAGATCCAGACCTTCTGGCCGTTGATGACCCAGCGGCCGTCCTTTTTGACCGCCATGGTCTTGAGCTTGGTGGTGTCGCTGCCTGTCGTGGGCTCGGTCACCGCCATGGTCTGGATGCGCAAGTGGCCTGATGCGATCTTGGGCAGGTAGGTGTCCTTCTGCTTCTGCGAGCCGCTACGCACGATGGCGTTCATCACGTACATCTGGCCGTGGCAGGCGCCGGAGTTGCCGCCTGAGCGATTGATCTCTTCCATGATCACCGAGGCTTCGGCCATGCTCAGGCCCGAGCCGCCGTACTCCTGCGGGATCAACGCTGCCATCCAGCCAGCCTTGGTCAAGGCATCGACAAAGGCCTCCGGGTAGCCGCGTTGCTCGTCGATCTTGCGGAAGTATTCGTCAGGGAACTCGGCGCACAGCGCACGCACCGCGTCGCGGATCTCTTGGTATGGGTCGGAGGTGTGATTCAGCACGGTGGGACTTGAAGGTTCAGGCGAGTGCGGCCGTGGCCGCCATGCAAAGGGCTCCCGAGGCGTCCTCGGACCACAATCGGACGCTGCGGCCGTCGGCGGCCGGTTCGCCGCAAATCTGGAACTCGCTGCCGTCGTAGAGCGGCTTCATGGCGCGAAATTCAAACTGCGTGACGCGGGCCTCGGGCCGCTCGCGGCGCAGCAAATCCAGCAGCAGGGTAGCAATCAAGGGGCCGTGCACCACCAGGCCAGGATAGCCCTCAACCTCGGTGCTATAGGGCCGGTCATAGTGGATGCGGTGACCGTTGAAGGTCAGCGCCGAGTAGCGGAACAGGAGCACGGGATCCGCCGTGAGCGAGCGGCGCCAAGAGGCGGGGTCCCGGGACGCCGTGGCCGCCTTTGCAGCTGAGGATGGCGGTTCCCTGGCGGCTGGGTTGCGATAGACGATGTCCTGTTCTTCAACGATCGCCAACTGCCCGTCTGCTCGCAGATAACGGTGGCGCACGGTCACGAACACCAGCGGGCCGCTGCGGCCATTCTTGAGGCGGACGTCCGTGATCTCGGACTCTCGTGTGGCGGCCTCGCCCAGCAGCAAGGGGGCGTGGAATCGCAGTCTTCCTGCCGCCCACATGCGACGGGGCAGCGGCACCGGCGGCAGGAAGCTGCCTCTTTGGGGATGGCCATCCTCGCCGACCTGGGACATCGCCACCACCGGTAGAAAGTACAACCATTGATAGCCCGGCGGCAGCGTGTCACCTTCTTGTGCGGGCCTGTCGCTGCGATCCAATGTGGCCGCCAGCGTGTCGGCCTGCGCCAGGGTCATGCAGTCAGTGCGCTGCTCATGCCGGCCACGCCAGGCCAGTAGGGTGTCCATGTTAAGGGAGCCTGGGTTCATGGTCGAGTCTGGCGCGGAAACACCGTTTGGATGAACATCTCCAGCGCTGCGTTGAAACGTTCATTGCTGTCGCCGGCAATCATGTGGGAAGCATCCTCGATGTCCACCCATTGCGCTTGCGGCATCACGCTCAGCAGCTTGCGTGCGCCTTCGCGGCTGACCACCTCACTGCGCCTGCCGCTGATCAACAAGGTCGGGACGGCAACCCGGGCCGCCGCCTTTTCCATGCTTTCGAACATGCCGTGACGGCCGGCGGAGCCGGCATGGAAGACGGGATCCCAATGCCAGTAGAGGCGGCCGTCTGTGCCACTGCGCAGGCTGTTGAGCAATCCCTCGTTGCTTGCCGGCCGGGGCCGATGGGGCAGGAAGGCCGCCACCGCGTTCGAGGCCTCTTCCACATTGGCAAAGCCTTGGGCATGCGCAGACATGAAGCCCCTGATGCGCTGGAGCCCTTCGGACTCCATCCGAGGCACCACGTCCACCAGCACCAGGCCGGCGATCTGCGCGCCGCCGGGCTCGGCCGCAGCCATCAGCGCGGCAATTCCGCCAATCGAGGCGCCGACCAGCACGACGGGCGTATTCACGGTGCGCAACACGGCGTGAACATCGGCCGTGAAGGCCGTGATCGAGTAGTCGCCATCGGGCGCCCAGTCGCTGCCGCCATGGCCGCGCAGGTCGAGCGCCAGCGCGCGGTAGCCAGCCTGCGTCAGCCGCTCCGCTGCCGCACCCCAGGAGCGCCGAGTCTGCCCCGCGCCTGGAAGCAGGATCACGCAGGGGGCGTCAGGGCCGCCACCTGAATCGCCGGCCAGTGACAATCCGTGCCCGGCAAGCACGCAAGTTTGAAGCACAGGCGAACTCACCAAACCAGAGGAAGTGTTTCGAGTGCGAAGACGCCGCCGCCGTTGAACACGAGCTTCGCCTTGTCCTGGATATGGAACGGCGGCACGATCTTCAACCATTCCTCCATGCCGACGACGAGTTCGCGGCGGGCCAGGTGTGAACCGATGCAACGGTGCGGCCCATAGGAGAAAGCGTTGTGGGCGTTGGCCGTGCGGTCGAAGTCGACCACGTTTGGACGTTCGAACTCGCGTGGGTCGCGGCAGGCCAGGATCGTCGACAAGGTCACGTTGTCGCCCTGCTTGATCGTCACGCCGGCCAGTTCAATGTCCTTCGTCGCGTAGCGCGTCGTGTTGACAACGGCGAAGGCCCGGAACATTTCTTCCACCGCGGCCGGGATCAGCGAGGGA
Source organism: Variovorax sp. P4_B11 (assembly GCF_056402355.1). Classification (NCBI taxonomy): domain Bacteria; kingdom Pseudomonadati; phylum Pseudomonadota; class Betaproteobacteria; order Burkholderiales; family Comamonadaceae; genus Variovorax; species Variovorax sp. P4_B11. The sequence continues at coordinate 14,521 of NZ_JBFUHO010000007.1, read as the reverse complement.
TCGGCGCGCAGACGGGCCTGCTGCTCCGGATTCTCGGCCAGATAACGGAACTGGAAGCTGAACGAACTTGTCACGGTGTCCAGCCCGGCCATGAAGAGCAACATGCAGATGCCCTCGATCTCCGGGTCTGTGAGCGGCCGGCCTGCCACCTGGCCCTTCACCGCGAAGGAGATCAGGTCATCGGTTGGCTCGGCGCGGCGCGCGGCGATCAGCTCGTTCAGGTAGATCACTACCTCCTTCATGGCGCGAGCACGTGATGCCATGTCGCGAATGATCAGTTGTTCCCACTCCATGAAGCGGGGCATGTCGGCTTGGGGCAGGCCCATCAGGTCGATGAAGATGCCCACTGGCAGCGGACGGGCGAAGTCGTCGACGAACTCGCCGTAGCCCTTGGCCACACAGGCCTGGGCCAGCGAAGCGGCGCGCTCGCGTATCTTGGCCTCCAGCGCCTTCATGCGTGCGGGGGTGAACAGCGGATTCATCAGCGCGCGGAAGGCGCCGTGATCGGGTGGATCCAACTCCAGCGGAATTAGCGTTAGGTCCGAGCCCGAACGTACGACCTTGCTGGAAAAGCTCACAGTGTCTTGTAACACTGTGCGGATGTCCTCGGCCCAGGTGGGAATCCAGGTGCCGACGCCGGCCTTGTGGTGATGGTTGACCGGCGAATAAATGATGCGTGGGCCCTGGTGCAGGGCAGCGACCGCGTCGTGCGGTCGATCACCCAGACCCGTGCGGAAGTCGAAGTTGACGATGAGTTCCGGGGGGACATGGCTGGGGATTGCGCCCGGATCGCTGGCGACGGGGGTCGATTGAGCTTGCACGTTGCGTGTCTCCTGTGTTGATTGCTGGATCGAAGGTGCCGGGCTTCGCGTTGAGGTCTAGTGAACAACTTCTTGCCAGCCACTGTTTGCAGGTCATAATAGAGCAAAACTGAGACATCATCAACTATGTTGGATTGTTTGGATGAAAGCCTCTGCTGAAACTGCGGCCTCGATCGTCGGGGTCGGCATGGCCGGGCCAACTCGCAGCGCCGACCGCAGCCCGCTCGATTTGACGCTGGATGCTGCCTTCGATGCCTTGAGGGATGCGGGCCTGAAGGTTCAGGATATTGATGGACTGAGCTCCTGGCCGGGCATGTCGACCACGCCCGGCATGGCGCCAGTCAGCTTGCGCGAAATGAAGGAGGCGCTGAATCTCAAGCTGAATTGGCTGTGCGCCTCGCCAGAAGCGCCCGGACAACTTAGCGCTGTGATGAATGCCGTGATGGCCGTCGCCACGGGCCAGGCGCGCCATGTGCTGTGCTACCGCACGCTCAGCCAGTACACGGAGCAGGTGAGGGCGCGCGGCAAGCCGGCTGCCACATCTTCGTCCGGCGGCCCGCGGCCCGCCGCGCGCGTGGCGGGCTTGATGAGTTGGCTACGCCCCTTCAATGGGCTGTCGGCAGCGCACCCGATTGCCCTGATGGCGGCCCGCTACATGCATGAATTCGGCCTGACCCGCGAGCAGCTTGGCGCGATCGCGGTGAACGGCCGCCGCAATGCCATGCTCAATCCGCGCGCGCTCTATCGCGACCCTTTGAGCCTCGATGACTACCTGCGCGCACGCATGGTGAGCGATCCCCTGTGCCTGTACGACTGTGATGCCCCGATCGATGGGGCCTCGGTGATCATCGTCTCCAGCGGCGAAGCCGCGCGTGAATTGCGCAAGGCGCCGCTGCGCATTGAGGCCATGAGCGGGGCATTGCACGGTCGCTACAGCTGGGACCAGTTCGAAGACCTCACGGCCATGGCGGCGAGAGATGCCGGCCGCCGCCTGTGGGAGCGGACCGACTTGCGGCCAGGCGACGTGGACGTGGCAAATCTTTACGATGGATTCAGCATCCTCACCCTGATCTGGCTGGAGTCCCTGGGCTTCTGTGGGCGCGGGGAGGCGGGTGCTTTCGTGGAGGGCGGACACCGCATAGGCCTGCAAGGCGAACTGCCGCTGAACACCGGTGGCGGACAGCTCTCGGCCGGCCGACTGCATGGCTTCGGCCTGTTGATCGAGTCCTGTCTGCAGCTTTGGGGTGAGGGCGGTGAGAGGCAGGTTGCCGGTCGTCCAGAAGTGGCGCTGAGCGCGGCCGGCGGTGGCCCTCTGGCGGGCTGCATCTTGATGACAAGGCGTTGAATGTTTCGTTGGAATATTTCCGGGAAGTGGGTGGACTTTCGAATTCGGGAGCTTCGTCGGTACAAACACCAGATAGAAAAACTGATGTAATGTCATTTATGTTGGGGTCCTGTGATAGATTTGATACCCACCAGGAGGCGAAGCGATGAATGCGACAGGAAGCCGAGTCCGTACCCGTTTGAGGCGCTTAACTAGAAAGGCCGTTTTTTTGGCAACGGCTGGCATCGGTCAACAGGTGGTGTGGGGGGAGACTAATGAGAGTCCGGATTGGACGTTTCGTCTCGAAAAGACCGTGACCTACAAACTTGGCGTGCGGGCCCCTATCAAGTTCCAGCCGAACGTGGGCAATCTACTGCCCACCGAGACGTTGCATCGACGCAGCCCTGATCTTGAAGAGAACATGGAGGCCGCCCATGCCAGCGCTTGACAAGGTTGTCCTGGTGACAGGTGCGGCGGGCGCACTAGGTCGTGCCACCGCAGCTGCTTTCGAAGCAGCGGGCGCCTCGCTGATCCTGCTCGACGTCGATTTGACGGTACTGAAGTCGGCCTATCCGGAACCCTCGCCGCGGCGTCATCTGGTGCAGGCGGATCTGCTGGACGAATCCGCGCTGGCGGCAGCAGTGGAGTCGGCCGAGCAGCACTTCGGACGCATCGACATTCTCTGCAATATTGCGGGCGGCTTCTACTTTGGCGAGTCCGTGCACGAGATGCGCGCGGAGGTCTGGTTGCAGCAGTTCCACATCAACGCCACCACGGTGGTCAACGCCGTGAAGAGCGTTGTGCCGCGCATGCTGGCGCGCGGCAGCGGCTGTGTATTCAACATCGCTTCGGCTGCACATCAGCAAGGCCACGGTCACATGAGTGCGTACGCGGCGGGCAAGAGTGCGGTGTCCCGCCTGACTGAGAGCATGGCCGAAGAGCTGTGGGGCACTGGCGTGCGCGCGCTATGCCTCATGCCGGAGATCATTGACACGCCGAGGAACCGCACCGACATGTCCCAGGCTGACGCCAGCCGATGGACGCCACCCTCGGCTATTGCCGATCTGATGGTGTTGTTGAGCGAGGATGCTGCTGCCTTGCTGAGCGGTAGCGGCCTGGCCTTGCGTGGCGCGCCTTTGCGCCGCTGAAAGAACTACCATGAACCAAAGACTACAAGGCAAGGTAGCCTTGGTCACGGGCGCCTCGCGAGGCCTCGGCCGGCGCATCTGCGAGGTGCTGATTGAAGAAGGCGCCCGAGTGGGCTTGCTGGCCCGCCCCAGCGACGAGTTACAAGCGGCTTCTGCAGCACTGGGCGATCACGCCCTGCCGCTGGCCGCCGATCTCACCAGGCCGGACGAAGTGCGCCAGGCGTTTGCCGCCTTGAACGCGCGCTTCGGTGGGATTGACATTCTGGTCAACAACGCCGCTTTGGGCCATCCGCAAAAGATCGCCGAAGCGCAGGACAACCTGCTGCAGCTGGAAGTGGCGGCCAATGTGCTGGGGCCGATCTACTGCATAAGGGAAGCCGTGCAGTTGATGCGACAGCGTGGTGGCGGTGACGTGATAAATATCAGTTCCGAATCGGTACGCACGCCTTACCCGTTCCTTTCGGTGTATGCCTCTACCAAAGCCGCGCTCGAAACTCTGTCGGACGCCTTGCGAGAAGAATTGCGGCCCGAAGGCATCCGCGTTGGCGTACTGCGTTCCGGTCGCATGGGTGAAAGCGGCTTCCATCGCACCTGGGACCCCGTAACACGCGAGCGATACCGAGAAGAGGCGCGGACCAGCGGGAACTATGCGTCGTCGGGCGAGCCCATTTCGCCGCTGGTTACGGCGCTTGCCGTCGTGGACATGATCTGCGTGCCGCGCAATGCGCGCATCACGATGATTGAATTGCGACCGGCCTGAAGAGCCCGGACGCATTGAGATGTTTTTGAATTGAAGGAGTGCTGCCGTGCGTTTTGAGAACAAAGTTGCCATCGTCACTGGCGCTGGGCAGGGTATCGGCGAGGCCTATGCCAAGGCGCTGGCGGTGGAAGGCGCGGCGGTTGTCGTCGCCGAAATTGATGCCACCAACGGCGAGCGGGTCGCCGGCGAAATCCGGCAAGGTGGCGGCCAGGCGGTCTTCGTAGCGACCGATGTGTCCTCGCCCGAATCGGCGTCAGCAATGGCGACCCAGGCGGTAGAGCAATTCGGCGGTATCGACTATCTGGTCAACAATGCCGCGATCTTCGCAGGCATGCGCCGCGAGGGCCTGTTGAAGGTCGAGTACGCTTACTACCAGCGCTTCATGGAAGTGAACATGAACGGCGCACTGATCGTGACCCGGGCGGTGCACGAGCACATGGCCAAGCGAGGTGGCGGTTCGATCGTCAACCAGTCGTCCACAGCGGCCTATCTGGCGGGCAACTACTACAGCATTGCCAAGACCGGCCTCAACGCCCTGACCATCGGCCTGGCCAAGGAGTTGGGGCCCTTGAACATCCGCATCAACGGCATTGCGCCGGGCCCGACCGACACGATGGCCACGCAGACCAGCGTGCCGCCCGAGCGCCTGCAGTCCATCCTGTCGTCCCTGCCGCTCAAGCGCATCGGCCAAACGCAGGACATTGTGAACACCTGCCTGTTCCTTCTCTCCGAGCAAGCCAGTTGGGTCACCGGCCAGACCTGGTGTGTGGACGGCGGGCAGATCCTCAAGATCTGACCTTGCCATGGATCTTGGACTGGGCGGGCGGGTCGCCCTCATCGTCGGCGCCAGCAGCGGCATTGGTGCCGCGACCGCTCGCGTGTTGGCTGCTGAAGGTGTAAGCCTGGCCCTGGTGGGGCGACGAGCCGAGGCCTTGTCTCAGGTGGCTGAAAGTTTGCCGCCTTCGGCAGGACCGCCACCGGTGTTGTTGCCGCTCGATGCTGGAGCGGAGGGCGCCATGGAGCATGCCGTCGCTGCCACGCTGGAGCGTTTCGGCAAGCTCGATTCGCTCGCTGTTGTCGCCGGTCCGATGGGCCCTCGCGGCACTTTGCATGAGATGGAACTTTCGGGTTGGCAGCACTATTTCGACCAAGGCTTGATGCTGGCTGTACGCGCCTGCCGTGCGGCACTGGCGCCCATGCGGGCGCAGCGTTCGGGCGCGATCGTGACCACTTCTGCCTACTCGATCCGTTCGCAGAAGCCGGGCCTGATCGCATACACGGCGGCCAAGAACGCTGTGGCTAGTCTGACCAAAAACATAGCCAAGACCTACGGCCCTGAAGGCATCCGCGCCAACAGCGTGGCGCCTGGCGTGGTGGAGAAGGACGCGGCGTCGCGTCGGGAACTCGCTGCCAAGTATGGCGTGTTCGAGTCGCGGGCGCGCTATGAATACGTGCGGCGCGAGTTTCAGATGTCGGTGGCGCTTGAGCGCGCCGGTCAGCACGATGAGTTCGCCGATGTCATCGCCTTCTTGCTGTCGCAGCGCTCGTCCTATGTGACCGGTGCCATGCTCAATGTCGATGGCGGGACCGATTTCTGAAACATGACTAGAGGCCCGCCATGAACCGGCAACAGGTGGTGATTGCCGGCGTTGGAGGCATGAGCCCGGCCTGCGCCGATCGCTTGGGGGAAGGAAGGTGCGCGTGGCTGCTCGATGCCAGCCCTGAGCGTCTTTGCGAGATTGAATGTTTGTCGCGCGAAGAAAGGCATGAGATCGAGGTCCGGATTCTCGAGGCGACCGACAGCACCGTCTTGGCTGATATTGCGCTCGCCGTGGGTGCGGCAGGTGCGTTGCGGGCCTTGGCGCATACGGCGGGTGTATCCCCGTCGACCGCGCCTGTCCAGGACGGGGTCGCAATAGCTCAGGTCGCCGACAGCGCTTTTCATCATTCACCACGGCAAGCAAACCGATGTTCCGAACGACAGATTCCTTGGCCCCGATCCTCAGGACCGAAACAACCGCCGCGCCGATGAGCGCATCCGATCGCATACGCTACCGTCTCATCGGTGCCGATGCGCGCTACCACGCCAATGACAACATTTCGGCCTTCATCCTGCCGGGCGAACTCGAGGAGCTGAAGGCTGAAGTCGAGAGCCGGATGCAGGAGGTGCTGCATGCACTCGTCATCGACACTGAAAGCGATCACAACACGAACGAGACTGCCCGGCGCGTAGCCCGCATGTTCCTGACCGAAGTCTTTCGCGGGCGTTATGTGCCGATGCCGGCGATCACGGAGTTCCCGAACGCCTCGCGCCTCAACCAGATGATGATCATCGGCCCGCTCAAGGTGCGCAGCGCCTGCTCGCACCACCTGTGCCCGATCATGGGAGAGTTGTGGATCGGCATTCTGCCCAACGAGCATTCCAACTTGATCGGTCTTTCGAAGTACGCCCGCATCAGCGACTGGATCATGGGCCGCCCGCAGATTCAGGAAGAGGCGGTGACGATACTTGCAGACGAATTGCAGAGGCTGGTGAAGCCCGATGGCCTGGCGCTCGTGATGGCGGCGGATCACTCTTGCATGCACTGGCGCGGCGTCAAGGACAATGGCACCAGGATGACCAGCAGCGTGATGCGCGGCGCCTTCCTGAAAGACGCCACGCTGCGTCGCGAATTCCTGGCCCTGCTGCGCGAGAAGGGTGACTGACCTTCGAGGATTCGTATATGCAGCGCGGCGCTCTAACCGCGAGACGCTGCCTGCCCGGCTTATCCCGTCGGCGCGCAACCTACGACGTTGGAGACCGGCACCGAGTCTTTGCGGGGCGGCAATCGTTCGTGGCGTCGCTGTCGCCGCGAAAGCCGTGGACTTCATTTCAGCCGCGACTGTCCGGCGCTCGCCGCACCGGCGGCGCCGACCATCCTGGTGCTGGCTTCAAGCTGACGCGCCCTTTTTCCAACCTGTTGAAGAGAGAGCTTTTAGAGATGTTTCGAACGTTGCTCAAGTCCAAGATCCACCGTGTCGCAGTCACCGATTGCGAATTGCACTACGAAGGCTCGTGCGCCATCGACGAAGACCTGCTCGACGCCGCCGGCCTGGCCGAGAACGAACAGATCCACCTCTGGAACATCAACAACGGCGAGCGCTTCGTGACCTATGCGATCCGCGGCGAGCGCGGAAGTGGCATCATCTCGGTCAACGGCTCGGCCGCGCGACGGGCCGCAGTCGGCGACCTGATTATCATCGCTGCCTTCGGGCTGGTGCCCGAAGAGCGGGTGGCGACGCATCGGCCGAAGTTGGTCTTCGTCGACGACGCCAACCGCATCAAGGAGGAACGAGGCCACATACCCGTGCAGACCGCCTCGGGCGAAGCCGTCGCGGCCTGATGCCGAGCGAAACGAGCCTCGAATGTCATCGCTTTCCGCCACCGCAGATGCGGCCACCCCCCCTACAGCACCGTGCCTCCGGCCTCGCCGCCGTCGGCACGCAAGCCGCTGAGCCTGCCGCGCCTGGCCGACATGCATGCGCGCGGCGAGAAGATCGCCAAGCTGACCACCCACGACGCCGCCTTCGCGGCCGTGGCAGATGCAGCAGGCGACGAATGCCTGCTGGTCGGCGACTCGCTGGGCATAATCCGCCAGGGCGTGTCGAGCACTGTGGGCGTGACGCTCCACATCATGCGCTATCACACTGAAGGCGTGGCGCGCGGACTGCGCCGCGTTCAGGGCACGGCCTGGCTCATCGCCGATCTACCCTTCGGCTGCGACCAAGCGTCGCGCGAACAGGCCATGAACAGCGCGGTCGAACTGATGCAGGTCGGCGCGCACATGGTCAAGCCCGAAGGCGGCGGCTGGACCATCTTCCCCAACGACGCCTCGATCACGCGCCTCGTAGGCGCGATGATGCTCGAGCAGAACGACGAGTGGTCACTCAACCGGCGCTACATGCAGTTGGAGGGCTTGCAGACCCTGAGCGATACTGCGCCCACTCCGCTGTCCGCAGTGGCACGCTGAGTACCGTGCAGCTCAGCCTTCTCCGGGCTGTGGACCTACACCACGGAATGGGACGCGACGCAACAAACTGAACTCGCTGCTGCGATGCCATGCTTTGTCCGGATCCGCCCGATTCGACTGCGGCTCTCAAGGCAAGCCGGATGACATCGCACCAGGCTCACGCCGCTCGGGGATGAACGGATGGCCAAGCGAAGTCTCGCCCCATCATCGCCCGCGCAAACAAATAGTCGTTCTTTTCTCTTTTGCTCAGCGAGTCGATCGACACGCTGCCTTGGGGGTCGCACGGAAAGGCCATCGACCGTCGGCCGCTGGTCAGCGCCCGAAACAGGATCTCATGCTTGAACTGGGGAAGGGTGGCTGAAGAGTTCATCTTGACCTCCGGAAATACTGACCATCTCATCGAGTAGCATAGCAAATAACTGACTAAATGTCAACTATAGTTTGGTCGTGTAAAATGACAATCGGTCGGATAAATGACTAAACGTCAATACTGTTTGGATGGCGTTGAGAACAGGAAACCGCGCCATCGCCCCTTCCTTCGAGCGGGTGAGGTCGCGCAGTTGCTGGATCGCCTGTGGCGGCACAAAGCTCGTCGGTCTTGCGGCCGATCCACCCGCGTGCGCAAGAGCGGCACCTGGGGATCAAGACCATCCTGGTGACCGCCGCCTGGGCCGCGGTGCGCGTCAAGACCAGCTACCTGCGAGCGCAGTTCCTGCGAATCAAGGCACGCCGTGGCGCCAAGAAGGCCATCCTCGCCGTGGCCGCTTCGATGCTCACCGCCGCATTCCACATGCTGCGCGACGGCACCGAGTACAACGACCTCGGCAGCGAACACTTTGACCGCCAGGACCGCTCCAAGACCATCCGCCGCCTGCTCAAGCGGCTTCAAGACCTCGGCTGCGCTGTTCCTGAACTGGCTCATGCCACGTAGAGCTTCCTAGTAGCGCACGCTGGGAGCCAAGGCGACCTATGCCCCCGGCACGGTACGCGCCCGTTGCTGGCACGGCGCAGGCGACGTGCGCGGCTACCGTCCGCCCTCGGGCTGGACGGCCCGCGCCGGCCTCACCGACATTCACTCCATCACGGGCTGCGCCTTGCCGCATGCCGTGTGGTGGCTTATCGAGACGAACAGCTCGGGTGCCGCACGATTGTCGGGAGATACGCGAGCGCCCTGCGAGTGCGTCAGACAAGGATTCCTGGAAGGTTCAGCCTGCGCTCACCAGCAAGGTCTTGGGTTCCAAGTACGCGCTCATGCCCCAGCGGCCCATTTCGCGCCCCAGCCCCGAATGCTTGAAGCCGCCGAAGGGCGCGCGCGGCTCGTTGGCCAGGGTGTTGACGAGCACGCGGCCCGCATCGATCTGGCGCGCCACACGTTCGCAGCTTTCCGGGTTTGTGCCCAGCACCAGGGCGCTCAGGCCATAGCGCGTGTCGTTGGCAATGTCGATCGCATCGGCTTCGTCCTCGTAGGGGATGATGGTCAGCACGGGGCCGAAGATTTCCTCGCGCGCAATGAGCATCTGGTTGTTGGCACGGGTAAAGAGTGTGGGCTTCACGAACCATCCGGCGTGCAGGCCATCGGGGCGGCCTTCACCGCCTGCCAGCAAGGTCGCACCTTCTTCCTGCCCGAGGTGGATGTAGTTCTGCACCCGCTCCCATTGCTTCTTGCTCACCATCGGGCCGATGTCGGTGTCGGCTTGGCGCGGGTCGCCGGATTTGATGTGCGAGACCGCCTCCTTCGCCACCTGCTCGAACTCGGCCAGGCGGCTGCGTGGCACCAGGATGCGCGTGCCCGCGATGCAGGCTTGGCCGCTGTTCATGAACCCTGCCTGGAGCACGAGTGGCATGACGGCGGCGAAGTTTGCGTCATCGAGTACCACGGTGGGCGACTTGCCGCCCAGCTCCAGTGTCACGCGCTTCATCGTGGCGGCGCCCGTGGTCACCAGGTGCTGGCCCACGGCGGACGAGCCCGTGAACGAGATCTTGGCGATGCCAGGGTTGCGCGCGATCTCTTCACCGACGACATCGCCGCGGCCATTGACGATGTTGAATACGCCTGGGGGCAGATCGGCTTCGTGCAACGCCTCGGCCACGATCTGCGTCTGCAGCGCGCTCATCTCGCTGGGCTTGATGACGGCGGTGCAACCGGCTGCCAGCGCGGTGGCCAGCTTGTTGCAGATGAAGCCCGCATTGCTGTTCCACGGCGTGATCAGGCCCGCGACGCCCACGGGTGTCTGGATCACCGTGGCCGCGCCGGCCTGTTCTTCGAACGCGAAGGACTCCAGTGCGTCGATCGCCTGAGCGATGACATCGGCCGGATACGTCGCCATCCAGCGGCCGCGCACCGGCGGCGCGCCGTATTCCGTCAGGATGGCATCCATCAGCGCCTCCTCGCGCGCCGCCAAGGCACGGTGCATGCGCTGCAGGGCCGCGATGCGCTCCTCGCGTGTGGTGCGTGACCAGGCGGGGAACGCGGCCTGGGCCGCCGCGATGGCGCGCTGCGCGTCCTGCTCGTCACCCAGCCGCACCTGGCCAATGATTTCCTCGGTGCTCGGGTTGTGAAGGTCGAACCATTCCTGGCCGTGCGGCGTGACGAATTCGCCGTTGATGTAGATTTGTTCAATGCGTTGCATGGTGGCTCCTTGGAGGGTTGATGCAACGAAGTCTAGGAATGGTTTATTGTTCTGATAAGCCGTCTTGTGGCTGATGAGGTATCCGTAAATTCAGGACAATTCATGCACAGAACAGGAATGACCGAGCTGGAAGTGGTGCTGGCCGTCGCTCGCCGCAACAGCTTTCGCGGCGCGGCGCAGGAACTGGGCATGTCCACCACCGCCGTGAGCAGCGCCGTGGCCGGGCTGGAGGCGCGCCTGAAGGTGCGGCTATTCAACCGCTCGACGCGCAGCGTGGCGCTCACCGATGCCGGGCGACGCTACGTGGAGCGGATTGCGCCGGCGCTGGCCGAAATCCACAGCGCGGGCGAAGAAGCCGGCACCGGCCCCGACGTGCCCAGCGGTAAGCTGCGCATCAACGCGCCGCAGGGCGCGGCATCCCTGCTGTTGGAGCCGCTCTTCCTGCAATACGCGCAGCGCTACCCCGAGGTACGCATCGACATCGTGAGCGAGTCGCGCATGATCGACATCGTGGCCGAAGGCTTCGATGCGGGCATTCGCCTCGCCGAATCCGTGCCGCAGGACATGATCGCCGTGCCGCTCTCGCGCGACATCCGCATGCTCGTGGTGGCAACGCCAGAGTACCTGGCACGCCACGGCACCCCCAGGCACCCGCGCGGCCTGCTCCAGCACCAGAGCATCGGCATGCGCATGTCGCACGGCGGCATCTATCACTGGGAACTGGAGAGAGGCAGCCAGAAGCTGCAAATGGATCTACCCGTGCGCCTAGCGCTCAACGAGCTGCCGGCCATCAAGCAGGCGGTGCTGCTCGGGCTGGGTATCGGCTTGATCTCCGAGTGGTTCATCGAAGAGGAACTGAAGGCCGGCACGCTGGTGCCGGTGCTGGTGCCGTGGTGCCCGTCGTTCGGCGGGCTGAGGCTGTACTACTCAGGCCACCGTTTCGTGCCTGCGCGGCTGCGTGCGCTCATCAGCTTGGTTCATGAGCTGCGCTTGGCTGGGGCGCCGCTGCGAGGAGTTCAAGCAGGCTAATTCGAGCGTGTCGGCGCGCAGCGCCGCCGGGCTTTGCGGGCTGCGCCCCGTCGGCCCTGCCTCCTTTCGGAGCGGTTCGGCCCAAGGCGTCCTTGTGTTGTTGTGATTCCTGGCGATGGCGCGGCTGCGCCTCGGGCTTCATGGCTGCAACCGTCCGGCGAAAACAGCTGGCGACAGTTGCTAGGCTTAGCGGCGAAGACATTCCCCGCTGGCTGGATTGAAGAACACCATGCGTGGGTGAGAAGTCCCTCCAAAGATTTCGTGCCCGTCATGTGCTCAAGGGGTGTTCGTATGGCGTTAATACTGTGTACTTGTTACGAGGACCTCACCCATCTTCGCGATGAAATCAGAAGGCGCGGACTACAACTACGACTTTAATTTTTGTTCTAACTGGGGCAGCAGTAAGTAAAGCTCCTGGTGACTACGAGTTTCTGCTCGCAGGTCTGCTCACCGGCCCCGGCGCTGATTGCATGGGGTCGTTAGGGCCCTCTACGACTTTGTTCTCGCGAAACAGCCGCCGCCGCTGTTCTGGGTAATTAAATTCCCAAACAGGTCATTAAATCCCCTAACAGCGCCAATAAATCCCCAAACAGCCGCTCGGGGGCAGGAAGCACTTTCAGCAGGCTTCATGGCATGGAAGAAGGAGGGCGGCAGGAAGGCCTCGGATCCCGTCGAGGGTTGTAAACGGAGCACCTCGACCAGCCCGCTTGAGCGGAAACGAACAGCCGCTTCGGAGCGAGGCGTACAGCCGTTCAGGGCCCGAACCGGAAATTTAAGTTCGCAGATTCGATGCCGCGAAGCAGTCGCTCAACGTTTGAGATGGGCGTTAGACGGTGACTTGCCTTCGGCTGTCGGCACCCCAAAGACGCGCCGCTGCACAATGCGCGCCTCAAAGCAACGGTCGCTCAGCTCGCGCCAGAGAAGGGATAGCGGCTTCCTGCCGGCTTGATGGGCCGAGGCATGGGCACTGTGGCAGTTTGAGTCTCTTGGGCCATGGTTTCTTGCGTCGCGTCGGCGCCTAGGTAGGCAACGCGCGCAGTGCTCGTGTGCTTCCCGATCTCCAGGGTGATCGTGACCGGAGCGCGCACTGGCAAGTTTGTTTGCTTCGCCGTGACGAGGATGTCGTTTCCCGCGGCTGAAAGGCGGGCCACATTCTCATCAGGCAACTTCACCACGTACACGAGATCGAGCCGATCGCGGCCGGCAACTCGGTACTCGCACTGCACGCTGCTGGGGCAATAAGGTCGGACGTTATCCACGGGCGTGTCGCCGCTGGCCCGTACGCTCGAGATCTTGGCCTTCACGGTCGCATAACCGACCCCGCGCACAGGAGGCAATTCCAGGGACGAGGTCTGTACCCCATCCGGGCTCAGCAACTGGAGATGCACGGCAGTCTCTTCGCTTTTCGGTTCCTCAGAGGCTGATTGGAAAATGCTGGGCGTTGCGACCGGCTTTGCTGCTATTGAAGGTTGTGCGGCAGCGATCGGCACAACGACCTGCTTGATTGACGGGCTTTCAGGCGGAGCCGCCAATTCCACCGGCGCCAGAACAGCGCTTGGTGGTTCGCTGCTTCCACCGCCACAGCCGAGAAAGACGGGCAGGACTGCGAGGGCGCTCAGCCTCGGAATCCACGTGAGGCACTTCGACATGACTGCTCCATGGGGCGGTGGAAGGTGAGCCGGCGCATGAAACGACCGGCCCATTACGACTAGATTGCCGGCGGCCAGATCTTGACGGCGAGGCCGCTGTAGACGGCATTGAGCGCTACGGCGGAAGAGGTCAGGGACACCGAAGTCCATACGCCGTCCGTCCCAGGGTTGCCCGGACAGGCGCCGCCGACAACGGGCACGCTGCCCGTCGACGTCGGCGTGCCCGAGAAGCCTGTCAGGTTGAACCCTGTGATCTGGTTCCGAACCCGGGCGTCAAACGCCACAGTGCCCGCTACACCGACCGTCGTGGTGTGCCCGACGTTGTGAGTCTGCTCCCCGCGAGTTCCTTCCCCCGTGGTCCAGGTGCAGACCGCGGTATAGATCTCCGACGCCACATACGTGAACGTGACGCCCGCTGCCCTGGCTTGCAACTGAGCGTTGTTCCAGCCGAAGGCAAGTTGCACGTCTCCTTTGCCGGCAAACCCGGTGCCCGTTTCCGGGTTGAAGGTCACCGTTGCACTGGCGACGCCTGCGGCTGCCATCAATGCCAAGGCCGCGCTCGTCTTGAGTAACTTCATCTGTTCTTCTCCAATGGGTCCGTCTTGCTGTTGTGGTTGCGCCGGCCCAAGCGCGGTGTGACTTTAGTTTTACTTGCCACCTCATTGGCCGTCGGCGAATGGATTCTCATCAACGAATAAGGGAAAAGTTCACATGTAACGAAAGTTTGCAGGCGTGCAAAGCTCGAAGCGTTGGGTCGATGGAGTGACGCCTGCCGATCGGCGTGTCGGGCACCAGTGCCCCTCCGGCAGTCGTGAAGCAGGTGTTCTGCGAGGGATCGATGTGTTTGCCGACTCCCGTTGCGGAAATCGCCCGAATGCAGCCGTTAGCGAACTTCGGCTCTTGGCCGGGAGCGTGATTCCGAAGCCGCTCCGGGAAGCTGCCCTTCGGTGATCGCTGGGCAATCCGCGCGCCCTTCGCAACGCCAGCACGAAGTCTTCACGGTGATTCCTATCGACAACTGCCCGCGGCTACGTTGGGCCGGCCAGGGAGTCGGCCCGAGCGTCCCTTCGGCACACGAGCAGGATCTCGTCGACCTCGTCTGTTGCGATCATTCCATGGCCGAGCTGCAGCTCCTTCTGGAATCGCAATC